>CAZTLH010000042.1:0-11435 GCA_964614335.1 uncultured Gammaproteobacteria bacterium | reverse complement strand
AGTCATTTCTTTGTGAGCATCGATGGGTTTGAGCAACTCATTGCAGTTTGCGCTCAGAATGTACTCCAGGCCGCAAAAGCACAAGATGATGAACGAAAATCCGTATGGCTAAGCTGGCAGAGCAATTCAGTCGTTTTACTCAAAGAAAAATAGGCATAATACCTCCCCAACGCAGTAACCCTGCGAACAAGGCCTGCTATTTATCCGATAATCAAAGAGTATACGAATGATCACTACAGCACTAAAACAACCCCGTCGCACCGCATCAAAAGCAACCCGTTGCCGGCAGTTAATTGAAGCCACTATCGAATCCATTGCGGAATTTGGGTTTTCAGGAACCACGGTGGCAACCATCACCAGTCGCGCCAACCTATCCATTGGCACCGTCAATCTTCATTTCAAAAGCAAGGAATTGCTATTCACGGAAACCCTGATTTTTTTGGCCAGGGAACATCACGAATTCTGGGCCAAACACCTAAAGATCCCGGGCTTATCCGCTTCAGAAAAACTTTTGTCCGTCGTGGATGCCCATTTTGCACTGCAAATCTGTAATCGACAAAAGCTGGCGGTCTGGTTCGCATTTTTTGGTGAAGCCAGACATCGCGCGACCTATCGTGAAAAGATTTCTAAAATCGACAGTGAGCGTATGCGGGTTACCGAAACCCTGCTACGCGAGATTATCGAAGAAGGTGACTATCCTGATATCGACCCATTACTGATAGCAAAAAACCTGGAAGGACTTTACGACGGCTTGTGGCTGAATATTCTGATGTACCCCGCGATATTCACGGCGGAAAAGTCCAGAGCACAAATCCATAAATATCTTGCCGCAACATTTCCAGAGCATTTTCCAGCAAGAACCCGGGCAGGCGCATAACGAACATGAGTCGAGATCCACGTTACGATATTCTTTTTGAGCCCGTCAAAATTGGGCCACTCACCACCCGGAATCGCTTCTATCAGGTACCACACTGCAATGGCATGGGGCGGACCTATCCATCCAGCATGGCCGAAATGCGCGGAGTCAAGGCAGAAGGTGGATGGTCGGTGATCTGCACCGAAGAGGTAGAGATTCACCCCTCGTCCGAACACAGCCCGGTTATCGAGGGCCGTCTCTGGGACGACAGTGACATTCCGGTGTTCGCGAAAATGACTGACAAAATCCATGCCCATGGCAGTCTGGCCGGGATCGAACCGGCCTATACCGGCGCCGCTGCGGCCAATCATTACAGCCGGGAGATTCCTTTGGCGCCCTCCCATATACCGATAGACGGTTACGACCCGGTGCAGGCACGAAGCATGGACAAGGCCGATATCAAAGCCGTCAGACGCTGGCATGTAGATGCTGCAAAACGGGCACGTAAGGCCGGTTTTGACCTGATCTATGTCTATGCGGGTCACGATCTTTCAATCATTTCGCATTTCCTGTCACGCCGGCGGAATTTTCGTTCAGACGAATACGGCGGCTGCCTGGAAAATCGGGTCCGATTGTTTCGTGAAATCCTGCAGGATACCCAGGATGCTGTCGGTAACGATTGCGCCATCGCCGTGCGCTTTGCCGTGGATGAATTACTGGGCGCCGAGGGGATATCCTGTCAGGCCGAAGGCCGTGATGTCGTCGAAATGCTGGCCGAGATCCCTGATTTATGGGACGTCAATATCAGTGACTGGAGCAATGATTCTGCGACTTCACGTTTCAGTGAACAGGGTTTTCAGGACAGCTATATCTCTTTTGTCAAATCTGTAACCAGCAAACCCGTTGTTGGTGTCGGCCGTTATACCTCTCCTGACTCCATGGTGTCACTGCTCAAACACGGGGTCATGGATTTAATCGGTGCAGCGCGTCCCTCCATTGCCGACCCCTTTTTACCAAAGAAGATCGAGGAAGGACGGATTGAGGATATACGTGAATGTATCGGCTGCAATATCTGTGTTTCCGGCGATTTCCTGGCAACACCCATGCGTTGCACACAAAATCCGACCATGGGCGAGGAATGGCGTAAAGGCTGGCACCCTGAACGAATTGCCAGCCGTGGCAGTGATGACAGCATTCTCATCGTTGGTGCCGGACCTGCCGGCCTGGAATGTGCACGGGCACTGGGCCAACGCGGCTATGACGTGACCCTTGCAGAAGCATCGACCAAGCTCGGTGGTCGGGTCGCCAGAGAAAGCCGTCTGCCGGGCCTGGCCGAATGGGGCCGTGTTCGGGATTACCGCCAATATCAAATTAGTCAGATGAACAATGTCGAAATATTTTTCGGTAGTGATCTGGGCGCTGAAGAAATCCGTGAATTTGGTGCCGGACACGTGATCCTGTCAACCGGATCGGTTTGGCGACATAACGGCACCGGCCGACAGAATTACCGGGCCATCCCCGGTAGTGAACAAAACCATGTATTTACCGCCGACGACATCATGGCAGGCAAAACGCTTCGTGGCCCGGTTATCGTCTTCGATGATGATCATTATTACATGGGTGGAGTGATTGCGGAAAAATTGCGTCTGATGAACCTGGAAGTCACGCTGGTCACCCCCGCGGCAGATGTATCACACTGGACACACAACACCATGGAACAAGCACGTATCCAGACCCGGCTGTTGAACCTGGGTGTGCGAATCATTTCGCAACACAATCTGGCCCGAATTACAGAAAACCGAATTGAACTGGCCTGTATTTACACCGATCGTCGACAAACGTTCGATTGTGCTGCGGTCGTCATGATCACAGCCCGTGACCCGCTTGACAAACTGTATTACCAACTGCAGAGCGACAAACCCGCATTGCAACGCACCGGCAACAAATCGGTCACCCGCATCGGTGATTGTCTGTCACCCGGTACCCTTGCCGCCGCGGTCTACAGTGGTCACCGCTATGCTCGTGAACTGGATGAACCCGCAATCCCTGGCATACCCTTTCGCCGGGAATTGCCGCAACTGGCCAGCGATTAAACACACCAGGGAGAAAACCATGAGTCGTGACCCACGCTTCGATATTTTGTTTGAACCGGTCAGGATCGGTCCGGTAACGACCAAAAACCGGTTCTACCAGGTGCCACATTGCACCGGCATGGGTTGGCTCCGGCCCCGTATGCTGGCCGCCATGCGTGGTGTCAAGGCGGAAGGTGGCTGGGGTGTCATCTGTACCGAATACAACTCAATTCATCCCTCCTCCGATGATCTGCCCAATCCTTCAGCCTCGCTCTGGGATGAAGGTGATGTCAAGGCCCATGCCCTGATGACCGAAAAGATTCATGCCTGTGGCGCCCTGGCCGGTGCGGAACTCTGGTACGGTGGTGCACGCACCGCCAATCTGAATACACGGGAAATTGCGATGGACATCGACTGTCTGCCGAATGCCGTTGGCCACCCGTATCAGACCCGGGCCATGGACAAATCTGATATCCGTCTTTTACGACAATGGCACCGAAAGGCGGCCTTGCGGGCCAAACAGGCCGATTTTGATATCGTCTATGTCTATGCCACCCATGGTTATCTGCTATCCAGATTCCTGTCACCGGCAACCAATCAGCGCAGCGATGAATACGGTGGTTCACTGGAGAATCGTATTCGTCTGGTTCGGGAATTGATCGAGGAAACCAAAGAGGCCGTCGGCGACCGTTGTGCGGTTGCCGTGCGTTTTTCAGCCGATGAGACCATAGCCACAGATGGTCAGCCCCAATTTGGTGAACGTCGGGAAATGCTGGAGATGTTGGGGGAACTGCCCGACCTCTGGGACATCAACATCAAGGACTATTCCTATGAAATGGGCGTATCCCGTTTTGTCAAAGAGGCCGCTCTTGAACCGTATATGAATTTTGTGAAATCGGTCACCAGCAAGCCGGTGGTGACCGTTGGCCGTTTCACTTCACCCGAGACCATGCTCAACCAGGTTAAACGCGGTATCGTAGACTTTGTCGGCGCGGCCCGACCTTCAATTGCCGATCCGTTTTTGCCCAACAAGATCCAGGAAGGCCGGATGGATGAGATTCGTGAATGTATCGGCTGTAACATCTGTTATACCGGTGACAGTCTGGGCGTCCCCATCCGCTGCACCCAAAATCCCACCATGGGTGAGGAATGGCGTCGTGGCTGGCATCCTGAAATCATCGCCACCAAAGGCAAGAGTCTGAAGGTGCTGGTCGTCGGTGCCGGTCCTGCCGGTCTGGAAGCCGCACGTGCACTCGGCCAGCGTGGTTATGAGGTCATCCTGGCCGAAGCTACACGTGAGCTGGGCGGACGTGTAAGCCGTGAGGCAGCACTGCCCGGTCTCAGCGAATGGGCCCGGGTCCGTGATTACCGGCTTCAGCAGATCAATTTAATGCCCAATGTGGAAGTTTTTCGTGAAAGTGCACTGACCTCTGAGGATATTCTGGCGGTTGATGCGGAACATGTCGCCATCGCCACCGGTGCTCATTGGCGGACCGATAAGTTCAACGGCAATGTCTATGAAAGTATCGCGGTCAATGGCGCCGATGCGCACATTCTGACCCCGGATGACATCATGTCGGGGCAGCTGCCGAAAGGCCCGACACTGATTTTTGATGGTGACAATTACTATATGGCGAGCTTGATGGCTGAATGCCTGCGTCTGAAAAACCTGCCGGTCACCTTTGTCACGGCACTGGACAGTGTGAGTGCCTGGGCCGGAAATACGGATGAACGCTGGCGTATTCGCACAAGACTGATGGCACTGGGTGTAGACATCATCACGGCGCATGATCTGCTGTCGTTTGATGGCAACGAGGCACTACTAGGCTGTGTCTACTCGGGCCATCAACGGCACATTGCCGTTGATTCGGTGGTCATGGTCAGTCAGCGAAAACCCAACGATGCGCTCTACCGGGAACTGCAGCAGCGTCAAAACGGCGGTGAAGAACTGTCGTTTTCCCTGCAACGTATCGGTGACTGTGAAGCACCCGCGATCATCGCTGCCGCAGTTTATGCCGGTCATCGCTATGCCAGGGAAGTGGATACAGCCGTCGACACCGACTATCCCTTGCAGCATGACCGAATCTTTACCCCGGACCCATTGCCGGTAGCCCGCTAAACCCCCAGGTTCACCCGGTGCTAGGAGCACCCGCTACCCTTTGCAACGCCGCTGCTTTTGGTGAAGTATTCTGAGCCACTTGCGCCGATATTTGCCAGGCGGAGCGAAGAGAACACTACCGGACCCAGGCTTTGCGGGGTGCTGCAACAGATCCATACTTGGTGGGAGGACTGACACACCACTTCCTGACTGTGAAAGAGCGGGCAATCTGACCTACATCCAGAATTGCGTAGGTCAGGGCAAAACCGGTAATTAAAGAGGATTTCACTGTTTTTTCTGACATAGACGGTGCTCCCGATTGATTGGACGTATAATAGGTAGCGGTGAAGAGAGCGGGTTCTTTAATGGATTTATGCCTGCGTATATAAATCTTTGTGAAACAAGAGTAATTCCTCTAGTCTGCATTGTGCAGCTCGTCGGCTGTGACTCCCTGACGATCAGCCCGGCGCTACTCAAGGAACTAAGCCGGGATTGGCGACCACTGCCACAAGTACTCTCAGCACAGGCAGCCAAAGCAACATCAATGGAACGTCTGAAAATTGATGAAAAACGTTTTCGCTGGCTGTTGAATGAAGATGCCATGGCCACGGAAAACTTGCTGAGGGCTACGCAGCTTTAGCCGTGATCTGGAGTGTTTGGAACAACTGATCCTGGATTGGCCAATGGCAAATTGAAATGGCCTGTCAGTTAAACAGCCCACCAACAGGAAGCATTGATGCGGATACTTCTCGTGGAAGATAACCAGCACCTCGCTGATGGTATCAGCCGGGCACTCACCCGGCAGGGGTATACCGTAGACTGTCTCAACGATGGCGATCTTGCAGATCCGATCATCGCCAACGAACCCTGGGATCTGCTTCTGCTGGACATCAACCTGCCTGGACGCGGCGGTTTTGAGCTACTGCAACGGTTAAGGGCCAGAAAGCAGTTGCAACCAGTACTGGTCCTGACGGCCCGTGACCAGATAGGTGACCGCATCAACGGTCTCAACCTGGGTGCTGACGATTATCTTGGCAAGCCATTCGATCTACATGAACTCGAAGCCAGAGTCCGAGCGCTGCTGCGGCGAAGTCAAGCCAGCGGCAACCCACTACTGACCAATGGAGCACTGGTTTTCGACATGCTGGACCGCCGCGTAACACTCAACGGTGAGCAGCTGGAACTACCCCGCAGAGAACTCGCTGTACTGGAAATGTTACTTGTCCGCAAGGGCAAGGTGGTGAACAAAGAGCACATGATAGCGAAGCTGTTTGGATTTGAAGATGATGCAGGCCCTAACGCCCTGGAAACCTATATCTCACGTCTGCGCAAAAAACTTCAACCTAGCAATATTAGGATCCATACCATTCGTGGTCTCGGTTATCTTATGGATAGTCAATGAAACCATACCCTGCAAATAGCCAGTAACCGATGCACTGGCACCATCGTTCATTACGCCGACGACTGGAATTATGGCTTCTGCTTCCACTCCTGTTGATTTGTACGACAATCCTGATTGAGGCCTACTTTACTGCCAGTGATTCTGCTAACAAGGCCTATGACAGAGCCTTACGCGGCTCGGCTCTTGCCATTGCCGATCGCATAATCCGTGCCGATGGTGAATTACAGGTCGACCTGCCCTATGTTGCCTTGGAAATGCTGACATCCGGTGGTCAGGACCGGGTGTTCTATAAGGTAACGGGTCCTCATGAACAATTTGTTACCGGTTACCAAAAACTCCCTGAAGCAGCGAAAGAAGACCAGAAAAGCTCCCCCTATACCTACTACGATGCCACATTCAGAGGCGACCCGATACGGATCATCAGACTATCCGGCAAACTTACCGACCAGGGTCGAAGTTATCGTTATCGGGTCTATGTTGCTGAAACCAAAAGCGAACGAAACCACCTGGCCCGCGAAATCCTGCTGCGCTGGACCAGTCGATTACTGCTGCTGCTGGGCATTGTGGCCATGATCTCGTGGATTGCCATCAGCAAGGGATTGCAACCCTTGCACCAGTTGGAAAAGGCCGTGGCCAGCCGCAATCGTAATGATCTCAGCCCAATGCAGGTTGAAGTACCAGAAGAGGTGCGCAGTCTGGTCGATTCGATTAATGCCCTGCTCGAACGACTGGCTAACAATCTCGAGAGCATGCAACGTTTTATTGATGACAGCGCACATCAGCTGAAAACCCCTCTGGCTGCCATTCAAACCCAGTCGCAGCAAGCACTCGCCTCGCAGGACCAGGGCCCAATGCGAGAAGCACTGCATCGTATCGAGTCGATCGCCAGTCGCACCAGCCACCTTGTCTCACAATTACTCAGTTTGGCACGAGCCACCCCGGGAGTAGATCGTTATAGCCGTTTCATCCGACTGGATATCACCGAGCTGAGTAGAAAAATTACTGCCGAATGGGTACCACAAGCCATGCAGCAGGATATCGATCTGGGATACGAAGGGGAAGATCAGCACGCCTATATTGAAGGCGACCAATTAATGCTGGAAGAATTGCTGAACATCCTGTTGGATAACGCCTGCAGCTATTGCCCGGATGGCTCCCGCATCACCGTCACAGTAGCTGCATCAAAAAACGACCCGGATCTCACTCTGCTCAGTATCGAGGATAACGGTCCAGGTATCGATCCTGAACTGTATCATAAGGTGTTAGATCGATTTTATCGAGTCGCCCACAGTCAAAACGAAGGTAACGGCCTCGGACTGGCCATCGTACGGGAGTTTGCACATGCACACGCTGCCAAACTCACATTACAGCCCGGACGGAACCAGCAAGGCTTGATGGTGATACTGCAATTCCCCACGTCGCAGAAGCCCATCGATAAGCCTTAGGCCAGCCGGCCCTTCGGGCTTCATATCGGGGACAACTTTCGGTTTCACCAGCATGGTACTAACCGCCCTCTCCTGTCAAATTGGCCTTACGCCAACGGTGTACGCTGGAGAGTATCGGCATCAGGCAAAAGAGCAAGGTGATGATCATGATGCCCAGCGTAATTGGACGTTCCCAGAGAAATGAGATCGAACCATCACTGATGACCAGGGCTCGGCGCAGATTATCCTCCATCATCTTGCCTAGGATAAAACCGAGAATCATCGGCGCCATAGGGTAATCCAGAAGTCTCAATACGATAGCGATCACTGCAAATGCAACCATCAGATAGACATCAAAGGTATTGAATGACACCAGATACACGCCAATCAGCGAGAAAAACAGAATAATCGGAATCAGCAGTTCTTTACGCAACGCCAGAAGACGTGCAATATAGGGAATCAGAGGGAGATTCAGAATCAGCAAAATCACATTACCCACATACATCGAGATAATGACTGACCAGAAAACTCCGGGTTGCTCGACGAACAGTCTGGGGCCTGGCTGAATCCCGTAACTGATCAAGGCACCAAGCATTACTGCGGTGGTGCCGGAACCGGGAATACCCAGTGTCAGTAACGGGACAAAAGAGCCTGAACAGGCCGCATTATTTGCGGTTTCAGGCGCAGTAAGTCCACGGATACTACCATGCCCGAATTCAGCTTTTTCCTTCTCGTTGGCAAGATTTCGTTCCATACCGTAAGCGAGAAAAGAAGCAATCGTGGCACCTGCACCGGGAAGCACTCCAACAAGAAAACCCAGGATCGAGGAACGGCCAATCGTTGGCGCCATCCTTTTTACTTCACCGGATGTCAGTTTAAGGGATCCCATACCCCCTTTTGCTGCCTCGGCTGCCTTCGCTGAAACATCCTGATTTTGCAAAATTGACATCAAGGCTTCAGACAATGCGAACGTGGCCATCGCCAGCAGCAAAAAACTGATTCCATCGACCAGGTCGATTCGACCCAAGGTAAAACGTTGCACTCCGGCGGAGGGATCGGTCCCCACTGTAGCCAGCATCAAACCGATTACCGTCATCATCAGTGCCTTGAGTACCTGTCCTTTTCCGGCAAAGGCAGAGACGGCAGTTAATCCCATCACCATCAGAGCAAAGTAATCAGGGGACTGAAAACTCAGTGATACTTTGGCCAGCATGGGTGCGGCAATCAGTAACAGCACAGCGGCAATGGTGCCTCCGCTGAAGGATGAATATGCCGCAATTGCAAGGGCCTTCCCTGCGTGCCCATTGCATGCCATAGGATACCCATCGAACGCTGTAGCAACGGTTCCTGCAACGCCGGGGGCATTGATCAGAATCGATGAAGTTGATCCGCCGAAAATGGCACCGTAATAGACTCCGGCCATCAAGATCATACCGGTAGCCGGGTCGAAGCCGTAGGTCACCGGGATCATCAAGGCAATCGCCGAGATCGGACCCAGCCCGGGAAGCATACCTATGAAGGTGCCGGCAAAACAGCCCACCATAACCATCAGCAAATTGATCGGAAGAAACGCTGTCGAAAGACCTGCCAAAATACCATCAAGCATCATTCACCTCCCCACATCAGGAACAATTCGCCAGGACTGAGATAGATGCCCAGTAACCGGGTCAAAATAAACCAGAAACCCAATGAGAGTGGTAGCGAAACCAGCAGAATGTTCTTCGCCTTGCGTTCACCCAGAATCCAGCAACCCGCCACCAGAAACAAAAAGGTGGCAAGGGTAAATCCGAGCTGCTCCAGTAGGTGCCCATACACCAGCATCGAAAGAACCAGTTGGCAAACACGCCCCCACTGCATGCCCCGAAAGGCCGCAAGAAACTGCAAATGACGACGCCCAACCGGGATAAAAACGAGCATCAACAATGACAGCACCACACCAGTCAATGCCAGGGCATAGGGAAGTGTGCGTGGATTGAAAACCTCCTCTTCTGCACCGGGAAACATCTCAATACCGGTACTCATCCAGCCATAGCCAAGGCTGATGAAAAAGAATATCAGGGCAGCAATTCGGTCACGATTCATAACCATACCTCTGAGACGCGTTCGTTACACTGCAGAGCGGGAAACCCCGCCCCACAGTGTCACCAAGAGTAGATCAGTGGCTAAAACCCAGCTCCTTACGCAGTGCGCCGATATTTTTCTCTTGCTGTTCCAGAAAACTGACAAACTCTGCACGCGGGTGATAGAGGTTGGCCCAACCATTACGCTTTCTGACCACTTCCCAGGCATCTGTGCTGTACATCTTTTTCAGCATCGCCGCATAGTCATCCGCCAGCTTGTCAGAGATGCCCGGTGCCGCAAAAAACCCACGCCAATTGGCAAATTCGACATCAAATCCCTGCTCTTTCAGAGTCGGTATATTTTCAGATCCGCTAACCCGCTTTGGCGCAGTCACACCCAGTATACGTACCTGACCGGAACGTGCTTGTTCCAGTGCCTCACCAAACCCGGTAGAGAGTATTTCAGTCTCGCCGGAAAGCAAACCGGCAAGTGCCTTGCCACCGGCATCATAAGGGACATAGACCACCTTCCTGGGATCAATGCCTGCGGCTTTGAACGACAAGGCAGCTACCAGATGATCCAGATCACCACGTACTGAACCGCCGGCTACCTTGACGCTTCTTGGATCTTTTTTGAATGCCGCAACTGCATCTTTGAAAGTTTTCAACTTGGAATCATTTCGTACCACCAATACGCCATAGTCACCAATCACCGAGGCAATTGGAGTCAGGTCACGGTATGAGAAGGGAAACACCTTGGTAATCGAACGCACAATGATCGGAGTCGAATTGACCATCAAGGTCCCCTTCTGGCGTTTAGCGGTCTTGATCAGATAACCAATGGCCTTGCCACCACCACCGCCGGACATATTTTCATAGGAAGCACTTCCCAACAGACCTGATTTTGTCAGCGCCTCGCCAGTGCCACGGGCGGTACCATCCCAACCACCGCCAGCACCACCCGGTATCAGGAAGTGAATCTTGTTCATTCCGGCCGCATACGATGGTGAGGAAAATCCGGCACCTGCCAGGGCCAGCGCACCCAATCCAACCATAAACTGGCGGCGCATCAAATGGAATACTCTATGTTTCATGGTAAATCCTCCGGTATTAACTTCAGTGAATAAAACTTACTTACGGGCTAATGACTATCGATACGTCCGCCAAGTGCCCGTTCCCATTGGCGGAAAAATTTTTGACGCTTGAACTGGTCAAGATTAACCATCAAGCTGGGACTGACCCGAATAGGAATCAGTCGTCCCTGGGCGGCAATGCGCAAAGCAGATGCCGTTGCCCGCCCTTTTACATCTGGATGAATGGAATAAAGCTGCGCCTTCGTCGCCACCAGTTGCTGACCTTGACGTGACAGCAAAAAATCGATGAAGCGTTCACCTCCGGTCGGGTTCGAAGAGCGCTTCGGCAACACCGCAATACGCGTCGTCACCAGTGCATAGTCCTCAGGTAAAATGATTGCCAGCTGGGGATTGTTCCTGGCAAACGAGAGTGCGTAGGAACCCAGCAGG
>CAZTLH010000041.1:0-11498 GCA_964614335.1 uncultured Gammaproteobacteria bacterium | reverse complement strand
GACCAGGTTTTGACCGTGGCAGACGATGCGCCTTTGCTGCTTGAGGTACAGGATTTACGGGTCTGGTTTCCGGTTAAACGTGGTCTTTGGCGTCGTACTGTGAGTCACATCAAGGCTGTGGATGGGGCGTCCTTCAAGCTGCAGAGTGGCCATACACTGGGCATTGTCGGTGAGTCGGGTTCCGGCAAGACTACGCTGGCACTGGCAGTATTGCGTTTATTGGAAAGTCGTGGTCGTATCCTGTTTGAAGGGCAATCGATCGATACCCAACCAGCCTGGGCGCTGCGTAGTCTGCGTCAGAAAATGCAGATCGTATTTCAGGATCCTTTCGGCAGTCTTAACCCCCGAATGTCAATTCATCGCATTATTGAGGAGGGTTTGCTGGCCCACGGCCTGGGGGCGAACAGCACAGAACGTGAGCAACGCATCATACAGGTGCTGGAAGATGTGGATATGGATCCGGAGATTCGTCATCGTTATCCACACGAATTTTCCGGTGGCCAGCGACAGCGTATCGCAATCGCCCGTGCGCTGGTGTTGAAACCAGCGCTGATGATACTCGACGAGCCGACTTCTGCCCTGGATCGCTCGGTGCAGGCGCAGATTCTGGGTCTGTTGAAACGTCTGCAACGTGAATATGCACTGTCCTATATTTTTATCAGTCATGACCTCAAGGTGGTCCGTTCCATCAGCCATTCGTTGTTGGTAATGTTGCGTGGCGAAGTTGTTGAACAAGGAGAGGCCAGGGCCATATTCACCAACCCGGAACATGATTACACCCGCTCCCTGCTGCAGGCTGCACTGTTCCATCAGACAACACCAGGGTCAGGGTAATGGCGTTACATCTTTACAACACCTCATCTGCCAACAGTCGTGCTGTTGCACAGAGTGATACCCTGGAAGATTACACGCCAAATCTTGGTCGTTCCGATGTCACAATGCAGATTCTGTTGCTTGCCGAAGGGGTGGCCATTATTGTTGAACTGAGTCGGTACAGCGAGTGGTCGACACAGGTTTGGCATGAGTTTGTTGCCATATCATCATTTTGTCAGGTGTTGGCGCTGGCAGATATTTTCAGCATGAAACTGCTGGCCTCGGCGTTGCGCAAATTACCGGCTCGCACCGGGTCGGTGGTAATTTTTTGTGCGTTGCTTTTGATTACCTATGTCGTCACAGAAGGGCTGTTTTTGTTTTTGTATGTGATGGACTGGATACCCCGGGTACAGCCGCCATGGCACCATGGCTTTGTGTTGAAAACCATGACCATCAGCAGTTTGATCTATCTGATTGCATTGCGCTATATTGTCCTGGCCCAGCGTGCCCGTATGGAGATGAAATCCCGACAGGTGTTCGAATTGCAAGCCTTGCAGTCGCGCATACGACCCCATTTTATTTTCAACAGCATGAACGGTATTGCCAGTTTAATTACCATCGATCCGGTTTTGGCAGAAAAGGCCCTGGAAGACCTGGCAGATGTGTTTCGAACCATGCTGGCTGATGCCCGGACCCTGTTGCCACTGGCAACAGAACTGCAATTGCTGCGTCAATACCTGGATATTGAAAAGTTGCGTCTGGGCGATCGTCTGCAACTCGAATGGCAGCTGAAAGAGGTACCTGACGAAGCCTTGATTCCATCGTTGACCCTGCAGCCATTGTTGGAGAATGCGGTATATCACGGTATAGAGCCAAGCCAGCAGGGAGGTATCGTACTGATATCAATTCATCCTGAAAATGAGCAATTGCTCATCCACATCAGCAATCCGGTGCCGACCCGGCAACGCAAGAGCCGGCATCATGGGCATAAAATTGCCTTGCGCAATGTCCAGTTACGTTTGCAGCGTCATTTCCACGGTCGGGCCAGTATGCAGGCGGGAGAGGAGGATGGTGTGTACCATGTCAGACTGTGTTTGCCATTAACCTATGAGACCGATGGTGTGATGGGCAGGTGAATTCTGCTGGTAATGATTGGCAGAATATGCTGTACTAGGATGCTGTCCGAGAACAGGAGACGACCGGTTTATTGCTCCTGCAAAACTGGCACTTCCGCCATCCATGGCGGTCGTAACGAGGGAATGCGGGTGAGGTAGCATCTCATCATTTGAGGCGAGTAGTGGCACAGGGATGTGCCGTTAACAAACCTAAGGATGGAATACGGATTGTATTTAATGAGAATCAAGGGGTGTTGGCCAAGGTCTGTTTTAGTGCAGTAGATACTTACTCTTGGACAGGCTTCTGGCTGCAGTAAGCAGTGGGTCATCCAGTGCAACAGATCAAAGTAGAAAGGTTGGTTTCAAGGTGATTTAGTACAAGAGCAAGCTATGTTAAAGGAGAGGCAGGGTGAGGATATTATTGGTTGATGATGAGAAACTGGCCCGCGCCCGCTTGCGTGAACTGGTGAATCAAATCGGTGGTCATATCATCGTTGGCGAGGCGGAAAATGGCAGCGATGCGATCGAAAAAACCATGAGTCTCAAACCCAATCTGTTATTGATGGATATCCGGATGCCGGTGATGGATGGTCTCGAAGCTGCCATGCACCTGATGTCTCTCGAATTGCCACCGGCGGTAATTTTCACCACTGCCTATGATCAACACGCCCTCGAAGCCTTCGAAGTCAATGCCGTTGATTACCTACTCAAGCCGATTCGCAAAGAACGCCTGGCGGCTGCCTTGGGCAAGGCACGCCGTATTACGCGCCGGCAACTACTGGAAATACACCGCAACCAGGATGACTCGGCGTCCCGGACCCATATCAGTATACAGCTACGTGGTTCCATCAGTCTGGTACCGCTCGAAGACATTATCTATTTTATGGCTGACAGCAAATATGTCACGGTGCGTACAGAAACTGGCAGTCACCTGATTGAGGATTCTCTGGTTAGCCTGGAAAAAGAGTTTGACGAACGATTTTTGCGAATCCACCGCAATGCCCTGGTTGCCGTCCGTTCCATCGAGGGCCTCGAGAAACAACCTAACGGTCGCTGGATGGTGCAGTTCAAGAAGATCGATGACAAACTGGAGGTCAGTCGTCGCCACACCCCCGCCGTTCGCCGCTGGGTGCGTCGTTAAAAAAGGGGTCAGAGCCCTTTTTTAGCGAATGCGATGACCGCTGACGGTATCGAATAGATAAAAATGCTGAGGGTCTATCGCTACGGTGAGTTGGTCAGTGGCTGTCGCAGCTGTAGCTGCGGGCAGTTTGATGACGATTTCCAGATCATCGATACGGCCGTGAATCAGGGATTCTGCGCCCAGGGGTTCGATAATATCGATCGTGATATCCAGCTCAGGCCAGTTATTTGCCGGCAAGGTGAAGTGCTCCGGGCGTATACCCAATATCGCCGGGCCCTGGTGGGAGCCTGCTGTAGGTGTCTGCAGTGTGGCATGTTCCGAGATCTGGAGTTGCGAACCAGTTATGGTTACAGGCAGAAAGTTCATCGCGGGTGAGCCAATGAAGCCGGCGACGAATCGGGTATCCGGATCGTTATAAATTTCCATCGGTGTGCCAATTTGTTCGGCCTGGCCTTCATTGATGACGACCAGACGATCGGCCATGGTCATGGCTTCGACCTGGTCGTGGGTGACATAGAGGCTGGTCACCTGCAGGCGTTGTTGCAGGCGGCGTATTTCGAGACGCATCTGTACCCGCAATTTAGCATCCAGATTGGACAACGGTTCGTCAAATAAAAAGACGTCGGGTTCACGTACAATGGCGCGGCCCATGGCCACGCGTTGTCGTTGGCCTCCAGAGAGCTGCCGTGGTTTGCGATCGAGCAGCCCCTCGATTTGCAGCAGTGTTGCTGCTTTGTCTACACGTTGCTGTATTTCCTGCTTTGGTAATTTGCGCAGTTTAAGACCATAGGCCATATTTTTTCGAACGGACATATGCGGGTATAACGCATAGTTCTGGAACACCATGGCAATATTACGATCTTTGGGTTCGAGCGGGTTCACCAGACGTTCACCAATGTGGACTTCACCGGCTGTAATCTCCTCGAGACCGGCGACCATGCGTAGCAGGGTCGACTTGCCACAGCCGGAAGGGCCAACGATGACAATGAATTCGCCATCTTTGATATCGATACTGATGCCGTGGACGACAGTAGTTGCACCATAGGTTTTAACCACATCCTGTATTTGCATCTGTGCCATATTATTTCTCTGTCTCGGTCAGGCCTTTAACAAACATTTTCTGCATGCTGATGATGACCAGCATCGGTGGCAGCATGGCCAACAGCGTGGTCATCATGATCAGGTTCCACTCGGGTGCCTGCTCGGCCGCTTCCAGCATTTGTTTGATCCCCATGACCACGGTATACATACTGCGATCTGTGGTTACCAGTAACGGCCACAGATACTGGTTCCAGCCATAGATAAACAGAATTACAAACAGTGCTGCAATATTGGTTCGTGACATCGGTATCAGGATATCCCAAAAAAATCGCATCGGCCCTGCGCCATCGATGCGTGCGGCTTCCAGTAATTCATCCGGTATGGTGAGGAAGGTTTGTCGAAACATCAAGGTGGCGGTGGCCGAGGCGATGAGCGGGACACTCAGGCCCCAATAGTTATTGAGCATGTGCAGGTCAGCGACGACCTGAAAAGTGGGTACGATGCGAACTTCTACCGGCAGCATCAGGGTGATGAAGATCATCCAGAAAAAGCCCATACGAAATCGAAACTTGAAATAGACAATGGCGAAGGCAGAGGGCAGGGATATGGCAATTTTGCCAACTGCGATCATCAATGCCATGGCCAGACTGTTGAGCAGCATCCGACCGACCGGTTGACCACCGGCACCTGCAATACCCTGGCCCCAGGTTGCGGCCAGATTATGAAAAAACTGGTTGCCCGGCAACAGGGGCAGTGGAACCTGAGTGATACGTACAGCATCATGGGTGGCTGCGACAAAGGTGATCCAGATCGGCAAGGCTACCAGCGCGATACCAAGAATCAGCACACAGTGGGCGATGACGGTGGTGATGGGACGATTTTCGATCATGCGTATTCCACCTTGCGCTCGATATAGCGAAACTGGATGATCGTTAGCGCAATAACAATGATCATCAGGATTACCGATTGCGCAGCCGAGCTGCCCAGATCAAGACCGATGAAGCCATCGTTGTAAACCTTGTAAATCAGAATTTCGGTGGCTTTGGCCGGGCCACCCTGGGTCATGGCGTCGACGATGCCAAAGGTGTCAAAAAAGGCATAGACGATATTGACCACGATAAGAAAAAAGGTTGTGGGTGAGATCAAAGGTAGGATGATGCTCAGAAAGCGACGTCCAGGCCCGGCGCCATCGATCGCCGCCGCTTCGATCAGGGAGCGGGGTATGGCGTGCATGGCGGCGAGAAAAAACAAAAAATTGTAGCTGATCTGTTTCCAGATTGATGCGGCCATGACTAGAAACATGGCCTGATTGCCATTGAGTTTGTAATTCCAGTCGACACCAAAGCCTTGCAACATATAGGTCAAAATACCCAGTGTGGGATCAAACATGAACACCCATAACGCACCTGCGATGGCCGGGGCAACGGCATAAGGCCAAATCAGCAAGGTCTGATAGGCCATAGCGCCACGCAATACGCGATCGGCCATACCGGCAAAGAACATCGCAAGAATAATAGAAATGCTGGCCACTAACGAAGAAAACATCGCCGTGCGGCCAAAGGCGTCGAGATAATACTCGTCGTCAAACAGTTCCTTGAAATTGTCAAACCAGACGAAATCGGTGTGCAGGCCAAAGGCATCCTGCACCTGCATCGATTGATAGAGGGCCTGTGAAGCCGGCCAGAAAAAGAACACCAGCGTGATCGCCATCTGCGGGGCGACGAGTAAATAGGGGAGATAGGATGATTTGAAATGAACGCGTTTGAGCATGGGTTGTAAGTGAACGTACAGTCGGTGGAATCAGGAGGGGCGGGATCTGATGCTCAGATCCCGCCCGGGTTTCCTGCTGGGACTATAAACGCCAAAAGAACCTAGCGGTTGGCTTTTTCGAACTTGCGTAGCAGTTTGTCACCACGTTTGGCGGCGGTGTTCAGCCCTTCGGCGGCAGTCTTCTTGCCAGCCCAAACGGCTTCCAGTTCCTCGTTGATGATATCGCGAATCTGTACAAAGTTACCAAAACGAAGACCACGGGAATTGGCAGTCGGAGTATTCAGACTCAGTTGCTTGATTGCAGTATCGGTGCCCGGGTTGGATTTGTAAAAGCCTTGCTGCTGGCTCAGTTTGTAAGCTGCCGTAGTGATCGGAACATAACCGGTCTGTTGATGCCACCAGGCCTGAACTTCGGCTGAAGACAGATAGGTGAGAAATTTGGCTACGCCTTTATATTCAGCTTTTGGATGTCCTTTTAAAACCCACAGAGTGGCACCACCGATGATGGAGTTCTGTGGTGATTTGATGATATCCGGGTAGTAGGGCAACATGGCCTGACCAAATTTGAATTTGGCCTGTTTCTTGATGCCGCCATAATAGGCAGAAGAATTCAGCCACATCCCGCATTCACCATTGGTGAATTTTGGCAGGCTATCGCCGCGACGACCACCATAGACGAACAGGTGGCCTTTTTCCCAGGAAGCCAGATTGGTAATGTGTCGGATCACGTCTTTGTTGTTAAAGGTGAATTTGGTATCGAGTCCGGCAAAGCCGTTTTCCTTGGTACCAATCGGCAGATTGTGCCAGGCACTGAAATTTTCGATCTGGACCCAGGATTGCCAGCCGAAAGAAAATCCGCATTTATAGCCGGCCTTGACAATCTTTTCGGCATCAGTCTTCATTTCCGGCCAGGTTTTAGGTGCAGACTTGATCCCGGCCTTGGCAAAGGCATCCTTGTTATACCACAGCACCGGGGTGGAGCTGTTGAAGGGCATCGACAATAACTTGCCTTTAGGGGTCTGGTAATAACTGATGACGGCTGGCAGATAACCCGATTTGTCGAAGGCCTGACCAGCATCGGCCATAACATCCTCGACCGGGTATATGGCACCTTTGGCAGCCATCATGGTGGCGGTACCGACCTCAAATACCTGAACAATATGCGGTTGTTTGTGAGCCCTGAAGGCGGCAATTGCTGCGGTCATGGTTTCGGTGTAATTGCCCTTGTAGACCGGCACAACCTTGTATTCGGACTGGGTTGCATTGAAATCAGTTGCAATTTTATTGACCCGTTCGCCATTGGCGCCACCCATTGCGTGCCACCATTGAATCTCTGTTGCAGCTTGTGCGACTGACATGGACATGCCGGCCGTTACCGCAGCACAGAGCAGTGTTTTTTTCAACATAATATTTCTCCACCTGTTTCGATAAATTCAGTCACATTCATGTGACCACCATTTTGGGGCATAACACTTCCCCGAACCTGATTGTTCGCATTACAACACAAGCTCCTTTGTTGCGCAATAAAATGTT
Organism: uncultured Gammaproteobacteria bacterium; assembly: GCA_964614335.1. Taxonomy (GTDB): domain Bacteria; phylum Pseudomonadota; class Gammaproteobacteria; order Arenicellales; family DRJH01; genus DRJH01. The sequence goes on along the minus strand of CAZTLH010000041.1, from coordinate 4,085 downwards.
CGGAAGTGAAAAACCAGTTCAATTGCTTCCGCCGCATGCGAGACAAGTGGTATTCTGATAACGGATTGTTACCGACATATGACAACCAGCGCCAATGATTCCGAAATATTCCTTCTCCACGCTATTCCCGCGCAGGCGGGAATCCAGCGGGCCAATGACTGTCAGCGTCAGTCCAGGGGTCTGAATTTCGGGTCTGGACTTTGCTACACACGCATTGACGGTACCTGCTTGAGTCGTGTTATTCGGTGCCGGTTTATTGTTGAGAGAGCGTGAGGATGAATGCCCATTGCTCCGGGGTTACCGGCAGGATGGAAAGTCGGTTGCCACGCTGAACCAGGCGCATGTCTGCCAGTTCCGGACGGGCCTTCATTTCCTGCAAGCTGACAACACGTGTCAACAGGCTGCTAAATTGCACATCGACCATGATCCAGCGAGGATTTTGCGGGCTGCTTTTGGGGTCATAGTAGTGACTTTGAGGGTCCCAGGCGGTGTGATCGGGGTATGCCGTGCTTACCACGGTCATGATGCCGACGATACCCGGTTGCGCGCAGTTGGAATGATAGAAAAATACCTGATCATTCAGCGCCATCTGGTCGCGCATGTAATTTCTGGCCTGATAATTGCGGATGCCATCCCAGTGGTCACGTTGCCCGGGCATGTTTTGCAAATGTTTGATACCGAATACGTTCGGTTCACTCTTCATAAGCCAGTATTGCATGGATAGTTCCTGATTCAGTAGCGTTGTAATCCTTGCTCGGTGATGACCACATCCAGGGCAATGTCCCAGGGGTCGCGTGGTAGTTGCTGAATGTACTGAAAGCCGTAAGCCAGTCCTAATAAATGAGGTTTGGTGTGTTGTGTTTGTTGTCGGCGAAAGGCAAAGCTGGTGTCATAATAACCACCGCCCATCCCCAGCCTGAGACCCTGTTGATCGAAAGCGACCAGTGGTACCAGCACACAGTCAAGATCCCTGGCCCGTAATCGATGTCGTGGCAGCACGACGGGTTCAGGAATGCCGTACCGATCATGTTGTACATTGCTGTCCTCGGTGTACAAGGCATATTGCAGACGCAATCGATTAAGGCCACGGTCTCGTGGCAAGATGGGTAAATAGCAGTTGCGATGCCATTGCCATAGCTGGGAAATGATTGGCAGGGTATCGACTTCACCCTGTATCGGGTAATACAGGCCAATACGTTGATAGCGTCGTGTGGCCAGGATTCGCCACAGATGATGATAGATCGCACTATTGAGAGATTGGCGTTGCAGGTCTGGCAAGCTGTGGCGGGTTGTGAGAATTTTTCGACGCCAGTCTTTTTTTGACATGATATTCCGGAATGGTTGGCAATACGGGATCAGTAGCGGCTTATGGAAGGCAGGAGAGTGTCACCCGCCAGTGCCGTTATGCCCCGGTACCTTGAACCAAACGGTTCAAGTGGGAGCTTCTTCGTAACCGTAAGGCTTTCCACTCGCAGAGCTGTGGACATGCACACGGGTTTGCGCGTCTGCCCCCTGATGATGTTTTAGGTTCGAAAGGATTAAGAGGCTTCCGAACACGGCAGGTGACAACTCCCATTCTACATGAATTGGTGACGAGTGTGCGATGGAGTTGATACTCTCAGCCGAAATCAAGGCTGCTTTGCTGTTGCAGCGCCAGGTTGATCTTGTTCTGGATTTGTTCCAGACGGGCACTGATCAACGTTGTCTGGCCTTGTTGTTTTTGTAATTGGTTGAGGTCATAGGCCATATTCAGAGCGGTCATCACCGCACAACGCTCCGGGCTTAATACTTTGCCGGTACGCTGGACTTTCTGCATTTGTTGACTGAGATAATCTGCTGCCGCCAGCAAATCTTCTCTCTCGTCATCGGCACAGACTACGGAATACTCACGTCCACCAAGTCTGATTTTGACCCCTTCTTCAAGGTCTTTCATTGATTCTGGCTCTGTTCATTGAGTTTTCCGACAATGTTTTCCAGTCGGGTACGGGCTTGACGGTTGATTTCCTGTAGTCGCGCCTGTTCCTGTACCAGATGTTGACTGCGTTTGCGCAGGGATTGATTTTCCTGACGCAATTTATCACAGGCTCGAATGAGTTCGTCGATACCGTATTCAATTTTTTTCAGGCCTTGTTCCAATGCGGATCCCCATAATCTGTCGACTACTGCAGTGTTTCGCTTGATTGGCAGAGCACAGCCGGCTGTTTGCCAGTAGAATACGACATTTGACTATCAAGTAAAAGCTGAGGGTAGTCAATTACTGCAAAAAACGCAAGACGATGATACAAATGACTGATCTGGATGAGCAAAACAGCACGTGTTCCACAGAGTACGAGGCCATGACGGCCCGGTTTGCCCTGGCTGAGGCCGGGAATGGTGTTGCGGAAGCACAAGGTGCTATTTATGGCCTGCTCTGCAATAATATTCCGGCTACAGAGGAGTCGATCTGGTTGACGTATGTACTCGATGCCGATTATGAGAAGGTATCGTGTAAACCGGTGGTAGAAAGTCTGCAGCAACTATATCTTCGTTGTGATGCCGTATTGCGTAACCCGGGAGACGGGTTCTGGATGTTATTGCCGGGCGAGGAAACCCCGGTAGCCGAACGCACGGTGGCTGTGGCAGCCTGGTGTCGGGGATTTTTACTGGGCCTGCTCGGGCCTCGTGGCAACAATGTACCGGCTTTTCAGGGCGAGGCCAAAGAATTGATCGATGATCTGTTGGCGATTTCCGAGGTGGAGCAGGAAGATTCCGCTGTGGTCTCGGCAGAAGATGATGATGACAATGAGCGTGCACTGTATGAAATCCAGGCCTATGTGGAGGTCGCTGTACAATATTTTTATGAAATCACGGCCTCGGATGTTCGATCTGCAGATTAATCAGGGGTTTCCGTCAGGCAGATACTGGGTGGATCTTTAGGTTTTTTTGAACGACCTTGAAACGTGCAGCCAACGGGTGTCCGTTGCTGATCAAGTGAGGAATATGGAACGGAAAAGGATGATTGATGAACACTGAAATATTCGCCCGCCGGCGACGGGGTGTGATGCAACTGATGGGTGAGGACTGTGTTGCCATCATTGCCTCGGGTACGGAATTATTGCGTAATGGTGATGTCCATTTCGATTTTCGGCCCGACAGCAACTTTTATTATCTCAGTCACTTTCCGGAACCTGACGCCGTTCTGGTTTTGATCCCTGGGCGGGAACAGGGTGAATACGTCATGTTCTGTCGTGAAAAAGATCTGGATAAAGAAATCTGGTATGGTTATCGAGAGGGTTTGGAGGGTGCCGTTGAGCACTATGCAGCAGACGATGCCTATCCGCTCGATGATATCGATGAAATTTTACCGGGGTTGCTGGAGGACCGAACAAAAGTCTATTACAGCATGGGCCATAATCCTGATTTTGACAGTCGGCTCATAGGCTGGGTCAATCAGGTCAAAACCAGAATCCGCAGCGGTGTGTCGGCTCCCAGTGAGTTTGTCGATCTGGGGATTATATTGCATGAATTGCGTTTGGTTAAACGAGTCGAAGAGCTGCGTGTCATGCGTCGGGCTGCTCGTCTGAGTGTGGCTGCGCACCAGCGCGCGATGCAGATTTGTCGGCCGGGTATGAAAGAATACCAGCTGCAAGCGGAGCTGGAGTATGTGATGCAACAGGGTGGCAGTCGCTACCCGGCCTATCCCCCCATCGTGGCTGGTGGCAGTCGGGCACTGGTATTGCACTATACCGAGAATCAGGGTGCCCTCGAAGAGGGTGAGCTGTTGCTGATTGACGCCGGTGCGGAAGTGGATTGCTATGCTGCCGATATTACCCGGACATTCCCGGTCAATGGCCAATTCACGGCCGAGCAAAGGGCGGTTTATGACATCGTGCTGGCGGCTCATCAGACGGCAGTGGAGTACACCTGTGTTGGCAAAATCTGGAATGACGCCCATGAAGCGGCCCTGCGGGTGCTGGTAACCGGTATGCTGGACCTTGGTCTGCTGACAGGTGATGTCGATGGTCTGATTGAGTCGGGAGCGTACAAGCGTTTTTATATGCACCGTACCGGTCACTGGCTGGGTATGGATGTTCATGACGTCGGCG
>CAZTLH010000040.1:6095-11804 GCA_964614335.1 uncultured Gammaproteobacteria bacterium | reverse complement strand
AGGTAAAATATGACAAATAAAGCTCAATAATAAGGCTTAAACGGCTATTTTTGATGCTAAAAATGGCCGTTTAACTTGAGAGCACAACAATCAATGATCCATATCTGGTATTTGTATTGACTCAATGCAAGCAGCTCCTCCTGAAATCAGACATATGTTGCCTGGTATAGTCTGATTTTGGTCAATTGCGACCTTCGAACGAGAGGGCAATCATTTGATCTCTGGCAGGCGCGAGCATCTGGTTTGAAGTCGAGAATAGTTAATCCTAGTTGTGTTGTAACCTGTCGAATTATGGAGAAATTATTACTGCTATGCGGTTCATTGCATGCACCTTGCCAGCACAATACCCTGATTTGCCCACCCCACGATATCATCTGTCCGATAAAATGTTCCTGATTATTATTCAGTGTTTTGATTTATTATCAGCTGTGCGAGGGAGACGAGTCATGTTACGTTTGGCCATATTGCTGTTGGTATTTTTTGGTTTTTCAGATCAGTCAGTTGCTGTTGCAGCATCAAATGCTGCAAAGGTGCAGCAATCACTAAAACTGACATTTGTCAGTAATAGTGAGGAAAACGAAGCGTTCAAATATCGACAGCTGCTGGTTAATAAATACGGTGTGTCTGGAAAGTTTAGCGCTTTTGAGCTTGCTAAAAAAGGTTTTGCTGCACTGAAGAAGAACAACTCACGTCTGGCTTCAGACTATTTTTCCAGGGCGGCCGGTCTAAAGCCGAAGAAGCCGATGTACTGGGCGGGTTTGTATCTGGCTATCTCACAAGTGCAACCAAAGAATAATCGTGAGCGCCGCCATTTTTCTAATATTGCATTGGCTGCCACATTAGTTGCCTATCAGACTTCCATAGCCATTGCAGACAAGGCACAAGCGTTGGCACTGATGGCGAAAAGCTACCAGACCCGAAGGCGCTTTCGGTCTGCGCTGGAGGCTTTTAAGGCTTCCCTGTTACTGGTCAGCTCTGTAGCCGTACGACATGATTACCAGACGCTCAGGGCGGAGCATGGTTTCAGAATGTTGCGATACACAGTGGATGCCGAGGCCGTCAGTCCCCGAATTTGTCTGCAGTTTTCCGAGGATTTGCTGACCAGTGTGCAATATGAACCGTATTTGACCGTCGATGGCAAGATGCCGACGACGCTGGTCAGGGAGAGTCGGCAATTGTGCATTGATCGTCTGCAACATGGCAAAAAATACCATCTGGGTATTCGTACTGGGCTGCCTTCGACGGTGAATGAAGTGATTGAAAAACCGGTGGCTCTGGATATTTATATTCGTGATCGCAAACCGGCACTGCGATTTTCCGGCAGTCACTACCTGTTGCCACGGGTAGGGAGTAAAGGCATTCCGCTGGTATCGGTCAATACTTCAACGGCAAGACTGCAGTTGTACCGTATCGGTGAACGTGGCTTATCGGTGTTGTTGGCAGACAAGCGTTTTTTGAAATCGCTGGATCACTATAGTCTGCAAGACCTTAAAAGCCGGTTGGCGATCAAGGTCTGGCAGGGTGATTTGATGATCGTCAACCGACCAAATCGGGAAGTGACGACCCGTTTTCCAGTGGACAAGGCTTTGCCGAAACGCGAGCCCGGGGTTTATGTATTGATTGCCGAGCCAGAAGGTATCGTGACCCGGGATTGGCAAGACAGGGCGACCCAGTGGTTTGTTGTTTCTGATATTGGTCTGACCACGTTGCGTGGAAATGACGGATTGCATGTGTTTGTCCGTTCACTGGCTTCGGCATTGCCATTATCCGGCGTCAAATTGCAATTATTGGCGCATTCCAACGAAGTGCTGGCGACTGGTGTAACTGACCGTGACGGTTATGCCCGATTCCCACCGGGTCTGATTCGGGGAGAAGGTCCGAGTGCTCCTGGATTGATATTGGCGCACAGTCGACAGGGAGACCTTGTCCTCGTTGATCTGTCCACGCCCGGTTTTGATTTATCCGACCGTGGGGTCAGAGGACGCAAGGCTCCGGGTCCAATGGATCTTTTTCTGTATACAGACCGGGGCATTTATCGGGCCGGAGAAACGGTCCATCTTAACGCCTTGTTGCGTGATCGCGCACTGCGTGCTGTGACCGGCCTGCCATTGACGGTCAGGTTTGAGCGTCCCGATGGCAAACTGGCGGCGAGTCATGTGATACCGGCTGCTGGAGCGGGTGGTCATGTATTTTCCTGGAAGCTGCTATCGAATGCGATGCAGGGCAATTGGCAGATCAAGGTATTTGCCGACGTCAAGCAACCGCCATTGGCCCACAAGACGATATTGGTCGAAGATTTCGTACCTGATCAGATTGAATTCGATCTGACAGCGGGGGATAACAAATTGCGAAGAGGCGGACAGGTGAAAATAGCCCTTGCTGCACGCTATTTGTACGGGGCACCAGCCCAGGGGTTGCAACCGGAAGGAGAAGTACAGTTTACCCGTGTACGTCAGTTTGCAGACTTCCCTGGGTATGTTTTTGGCCTGGAAGGGGAAACACCGTTTTCATTGCGTGAGACTTTCCGGGATTTGATGGCAACCAATGCCCAGGGCAATACTCACGTACAATTTTCAATCGGGCAACTGAAAGGGAATAATGGTCCTCTGCGTGCCGATGTCACCGTGCGTCTGCGCGAAAGCGGTGGACGTGCGGTAGAGCGTGTTCTGGCATTGCCTGTTGCGGCCAGCACCGAACAAATTGGCCTGAAGGCCGGATTTGCCGAGGGCCGTGTGACGGAAGGTGCCATGGCTTCTTTCGGTGTGATTACGGTCAATCCGGATGGCAAGAGAACAGCAAGAAAGGGTTTGCAATGGTCTTTGTTGCGTCTTGAACGTCATTATCAATGGTATCGGAGTGGCAGTGGCTGGCAGTATGAAGCGGTGATTTCGAGTACAAAAGTTGCCAGTGGTGCTGTCGATACAAGTGTTGATCAGACGGCCCACATCGTTGCCAAAACGGATTGGGGACGTTATCGACTTGAGATTGCAGGAGCCGACCGGAACGGGTCGGCGACCAGCACCTTGTTTACTGCCGGCTGGTATGTTGATGCCACTTCAACCGAAACCCCCGATGGTCTGGAGATCGCCCTGGATGAAAACCATTATAGCCCCGGTGCGGTGGCAAAATTACGTATTACCCCACGTTTTTCCGGTCAGGCTCTGGTTGTGGTGGGTTCGGATCAGCTGCTATGGAGTCAGGCATTGACACTGTCGCGCCAGGGTGCCGTGATCTCTATTCCGGTTTCGCCGGATTGGGGCACAGGTGCGTATGTAACCATATTCGCTTTCAAGGGTAGTGAAGGCGAATCAGCTCGTATGCCGGCCCGGGCCGTCGGTGTGCAATGGCTCAAGATCGACCCGCAGCAGCACCGGTTGCATCTTGACCTGGCCGTGCAGAAGAAAATTCGTCCGGGTAGTACATTACAGGTTCCGCTAAAAGTCAGCGGTATAGCTCCTGGAGATGAGGCTTATGTTACCGTGGCAGCGGTGGATGTCGGGATTCTCAATCTCACTGCCTTTACTCCGCCGTCACCGGAAAACTGGTATTTTGGGCAACGGCGTCTGGGTTTGGGAATAACAGACCTGTATGGCAAATTGATTGACGGGTTTGCCGGTACTGTCGGAAGAATTCGCTCTGGTGGAGATATTGCAAGTCTGCGTGTCCGGCATACGGCGCTACATCGACAACCCGTAGCCCTGTTTTCCGGTATTGTTAAGGTCGGTAAGGACGGCAGGGTTCGGGTTCCATTTGATGTGCCCGAATTTACCGGCAGTTTGCGGGTGATGGCGGTAGCCTGGTCCGGTCGGGCGGTAGGTCAGGCCAGTGCGGACGTGTTCGTTCGCGACCCGGTGGTGATGCTAGCCAATTTGCCAAAATTTCTCGCTCCCGGTGATCGTAGCCGTCTGCTGTTGGCCATCAATAATACGGCAGGGGCGACCGGTGATTATTGGCTGCAAGTCACTACAGTGGATGATGTGATGGTTGGGGAAGAAGGTCAGGACCAAATGCTGGTGCTGAAGGCCGGACAAAAGCGGATATTGTCGGTGCCACTGCAGGCGGTAAAACCCGGCCTTGGCAAGATTGAGATTGCACTGACCCAGCCATCCGGCGAAGTGCTACGAAAGCACCTGTCGATACCGGTCCGTTCCCCACAACTACCAGCCAGTATGCGCAGTGTTCGACGGCTGCCGGCGCATGGAGGTACACTGAAGGTCGATCGCCATGACATTGAAGGTCTGGAAGCAGAGTCTGCGTCAATGTCGGTGCAGGTCAGTCGTAGTTCGGGTCTGGATGTGATCTCACTGCTGCAGGCCCTGGATCGTTACCCGTATGGTTGTGCGGAACAAACAACCTCGCGTGCCTTGCCATTGTTGTATTGGCCACAGTTGGCCATGGTGGCCGGTCTGGGTGACAGCAATGCCATCCACAAACGGGTGCAGGATGCGATCGACAAGCTCGGCAGTTATCAGTCTGCAGGTGGCAGTTTTGGTATGTGGGGACCAGGTTCAGATAATTTATGGCTCGATGCCTATGTCACCGATTTTCTTGGTCGTGCCCGGGAGGCGGGATTTGATGTGGCCGACGAATTGCTGAAACTGGCATTGCAGAACCTGCAGAACAGCATTTCCTACGATGATCAATTGATCCGTCGCGGCAATGAAATTGCCTATGCTTTGTATGTGTTGGCACGCAACAAACAGGCTTCGATCGGTGACCTGCGTTATCTTGTCGAAGCCAGATTAAAGGATATCGTCTCGCCTCTGGCCAAGGCACAATTGGCCGCAAGTCTGGGATTTTATGGAGACAACAAACGCAGTCTGTGGGCTTTTGACAAGGCCTATCAGGCATTGCAGAAAGCTGTTAAAAAACAACTGTCTAGTGACGATTATGGTTCGGTGTTGCGTGACCAGGCTGCCGTTCTGGCGCTGGCTGCAGAGGCAAGCCCGGAGCCGGAATTTGTCCCGAAGCTGGTGAAACAGCTGAATCGTAGTCGTATTGAGAAAGGCCGAACATCAACCCAGGAAAATGCCTGGCTCACCCTGGCCGCGCGTGCCTTGCAGACCGGGGACGATCAGATCCATTTGCAGGTCGATGGCGTGTCCCACGAAGGTAGATACCGGACACGACTTGATTCCGCAAGACTCGCTTCCGGTCTTGTGGTCAGCAATGCCTCGTCCTATTCAGTGGATGCCACCCTGACCACGACCGGCCGTAGTGAACAGCCATTACCGGCAGGTGGCGAGGGTTTTACGATTGATCGTCAATACTACGACCTGCAGGGGCAGCAGGTGAGTGGCAAAAATGTAGTCCAAAATACTCGTCTGGTTGTGGTGCTTGTGATTGACGACAAGCAGCGTTTGAAATCGCGCATTGTCGTTCGAGACCTGTTGCCTGCGGGTCTGGAGATTGTCAGTCCACATCTGTTTTCCAGTGCCGGCCTGAAACAATTCAGCTGGTTGAAGTTGTCGCCAGTCGAACATAGTGAATTTCGGGACGATCGTTTTGTTGCGGCCCTGAATTTACAGTCCGGTCAACGACACCAGATCACATTGGCCTATATGGTCCGGGCGGTGTCACCGGGCGTCTATGTACAACCGGCTGCAGTTGTCGAGGATATGTACCGTCCCTATCGCTCGTCACGTACGGTCCAGGGTCAGGTCACTGTGGTCCAATCGGCGCAATAAATTCCTTTTGCTAACCGGCAAA
>CAZTLH010000040.1:0-5995 GCA_964614335.1 uncultured Gammaproteobacteria bacterium | reverse complement strand
TTGCTAACCGGCAAAGGTTGTTGAATCCAGGAGTCAACAGGATGATGAGGCCATACAATAATCAGCAAAAGGGCGCTTCTGGTCATTTTCGGTGGCCGGAAAGATGGATGACTCTGGTGGTGGCGGCTGTGTCAAGCCTGGTGTTGCTGCTGGTTGTGTTCAAAACCCTGGATGATGCATTTCCACCAAAGCTGGATAAACTGCAGCAACGTTCGGTCATCGTCAATGACCGCAATGGGCAACTCCTGCGGGCTTTCACGGCCACGGATGGACGCTGGCGACTGCCCATTGAAATCAAGCAGGTCGACCCGCGTTTTCTCACCCTGTTGCTGGCCTATGAAGATCAACGATATTATCAACACTCCGGTGTTGACCTGCTGGCCTTGATACGTGCCAGCGGTCAGTTGCTTTGGTCAGGTCATATCGTCTCTGGAGCATCGACACTAACGATGCAGGTGGTACGCCTGCTGGATGGACCACAACCGCGATCATTGATGACCAAAGTCGTCCAAATATTTCGTGCCATTCAACTGGAACAACACTTCAGTAAAGCACGAATTCTTCAGGCCTATCTTCATTTGGCCCCCTACGGCGGGAACCTTGAAGGGGTTCGTGCGGCGTCATTAGCTTATTTTGGGAAGGAGCCCATACGGTTGAGTGTGGCTGAGGCCGCCTTGTTGGTGGCACTGCCGCAATCGCCGGAAAGCCGTCGTCCGGATCGTCATCGCGCAGCCGCCCAGGCTGCAAGAAATCGGGTTTTGCATCGCATGGTGACCGAAAAAGTCTTGGCCACCGACGAGGTTTTGCAGGCAGAACAAACCTGGGTTCACGCCCGGCGGCTGAAATTACCGGCTTTTGCTGCACATGCTGCAGTGGCAGTTCAACGCAACGATGCGACACGCCAGGTATATCGATTGAGCATAGATCGCAAACTGCAACAGCAATCTGAACAACTGCTCAGGGAGCGGGCAGCGGATTTCGACCCGGGTGTATCACTGGCACTTATGGTGGCGGACCCGGCAAGTGGTGAGATTCTGGCTGACGTGGGTTCGCCGGATTATTTCGATCGGCGTCGACTTGGGGAAATCGATATGACCCGGTCCCGTCGATCACCCGGTTCGACACTTAAACCCCTGATTTACGGGATTGCGTTTGAGCAGGGGGTGGTAGCTCCGGCTTCGCTGATCGATGATACTCCTGTCAGTTTTGCCGGTTATCGACCACGCAATTTTGACCTGGCGTACCAGGGTACGGTAACGGTAACGGATGCCCTGCAGCGCTCACTCAATGTGCCGGCAATCAAGTTACTGGATGCCGTAGGTCCTCAAGCTTTACTCAGTCGTATGCAACGGGCCGGAATCACAGTAGATCTGCCAACTTCCAAACCGGCCGGCCTGGCGATTGGCCTGGGTGGTCTGGGATTGTCGATGCGTGACTTGCTACAGCTATACAGTGCAATGGCACGTGGTGGGCAAGCTGTGGCTTTGCACGAAAATCTGGATCAACAGGTAGCTGTTTTGACAGAACCGCTGCTACAGCCCCTGGCGAACCGGGATGTGCTGGATATACTCAGGGCAGTACCCAGACCTGCCGGTGTCAAACAAAGCGGGAATATCGCCTGGAAGACGGGCACCTCATATGGTTACCGGGATGCCTGGTCAATCGGCTTTGATGGTCGCTATGTCATCGCGGTGTGGGTCGGCAGACCGGATGGTGCTCCGGTACCCGGGATTACTGGCGCGGGTACTGCGGCTCCGATATTGTTTTCCGCTTTTCAACGGATGAGTCCGGAGATTGTCGCATTACCCGAGGCGCCACCTGGAGCTGTGCATTTGACCACCAGTCAATTACCCGGGACACTGGCACATTTTGTTCCACATGGGCAATTGATGGCGGCACGTGAACAGACTTCTCCACCACCGGTCATTGTTTATCCACCAACCGGTGCCCGTATCGAACTTGGTTGGAGTGATGAAAAACCGGATACACCACTGTTTCTGAAGCTGCAGGGCGGCAAGCCACCATTTCGCTGGTTGGCCAATGGCAAGCCGATTGCCGGGCTGAGTCGTCGCCGGCAAATGACCTGGCTGCCAGATTCGGCCGGTTTCTCAACCCTGACCGTTCTCGATGCTGCCGGGCGACCGGCACGTATTCGTGTATTTTTGCAGTGAGTTCGTGTCAATCTTCAAGTAGTGAATACACAGGAGGAATTTCACTGAGGGTTCCTTTGCTTCGCTGGCCGTTGAGTTGTTTTTAACAATGGGTTGTTGAAACATTCGTGATCCCACATGTTGGTGGTATTGACGACTCGATCAAATCAGTGCCATGCTCGTGGTCCTGGACATTATTGCTCTTTCGCTGTGACCAATGTTTTACATTCCAGAAAAATACGAGCCTGACAATCGGCACAAACGGTTTTGTCAAGTTTTTGGAATATAGCATGAACTCCGGCTGTCTTGCCCTGGAAGATATGTCTGGAATCGATTGCATCGAGGTTGTTTGATTCTTCCAGAGAATCCCATAAGCCTTTTTTTACATTGATCAGGTACAGGGCTCCGCCTCTAGCGCGGCGCTTTTCGGCTTCATTCTTTAAGGCATCGGCAGCTGCCAGATCTGCAAAGCCAATCCCTTGGGCGACAATGGCCAGATGCTTTTGTTTGGGGCGCTTTTTTTCATATTTGGCAAACATTTCAATCAGAAATGGCACGGATCCAAAAAACAATGAGCCGTCAATACGAACGATATGTAGTTGTGGACATTCCACAAGGTGACCACCCCCATCAGAAAATTTGCGGTTTGGCAGGGCTGGGTCCGGCACACGCGTCAATGTTCTGGGGCGAGAAACACGCATCAGGTAAAGAATCAATGACAGCAGAATGCCGGCCAAAATGGCAAATTCCAGATCAAGGAACAAAGCCCCTAAAAAAGTAAGAAAGAAAATGGCGCGCTCAGAGTTGTTGGATTTTACGATATGTCCGATGGCAGCAAAATCTATCAAACCCCAAGCGACAATGAACAGGATGCCGGCCATGGCTGCATTGGGCAGATAGGCCACCAAAGGGGCGATCGCCAGGACGATGAAAATCTCCATAAATCCTGCGATCATGGCACTCATTGGTGTTTTGGCACCGGCCTGATAGTTGAGACTGGTCCGATTAAAAGAACCCGTGGCTACATAAGCCGAAAAGAAACTACCCGCAATATTGGACAAGCCCTGGCCGATAAACTCCTGATTGCCATCAATCATTTGACCACTGCGTATACCTACGGCCCGGCCGATGGAGACCGCCTCGGTCAGGGCGAATAGCGTCATGGCGACTGCTGCAGGTGCGAGCTGTTTGATTGTATCCAGCGATAAGTTGGGGGCAGAAAATGGTGGTAGTGTTTGTGGTACTGCTCCGACCATGGCAATGTTGGTGATTTCTTCACCAATACCTAAATTCAGCAATAGACTGGTGAGGGTTCCTGACACAAGGGCGGCGATAAGGTGAGGGACTTTTGGCCAGTAGCGCTTGCATAGCAGACCGGCGAGCAATGTGGCCAACGCAACGGTTAATACATAGCCATTGGCATTGGGTAATTGCTGCCAAAAATGGGTCAGCGTGTCAACCAGGTGACCGCCGCGTGGAATGGGTACACCAAAAAAGTTTTGTAGCTGTTTACTGGCGATCAGTATGGCAGCTCCCGTGGTAAAGCCAACCACAACCGAGTGCGAGATGAAGTTGACGATGGTTCCCATTCGTGACAGTCCCAGGGTCAGTTCAATCACGCCGACCATAAAGGTCAGCGTCAACGCCAAAGCAACGTATTCCGGGCTTAAGGGTTCTGCAAAGACACTTAATGAAGTCAACAAGACAATGGATGCGGCGGTCGTGGGGCCTGACATCAGATGCCATGAGGAACCGAAGAATGCGGCGATAATGGGTGGTATCATACCGGCGTACAAGCCATACTGGGGTGGCATACCGGCGATCGATGCAAAGGCAACTGCCTGGGGGATAACAACAATTGCGACGGTTAATCCGGAAAGAAGATCACCACGAACACTGGCTTTGCTGACTTTGTCTTTCCATCTGAAAAATGGTAGAAACCTGGATAGCCAGGCTATTTTTGATGGTTCAGACATCCTTTGTTTTCTCCAGAAAAACATTCAACAAGGCAGTACCTTTCCAGACTATCCAGCACTGCCGGAGTAACAAAGGTTCAGAGTGATTGTTGGTGCATGCACAGTACTGAGAATGGTATCGACTCAAAATTCATATACTTTAAACAATGCTGACAGTATCTTGGACGGTCAAAAATGGATGTCATCGCTTTTGCTATAAAACATATCGAATCAGTTTAATCCCTTACACCTGTGCGTGTGTGATTATACTGCAAGTTGATACTGTGCTGAGTTTATGCACATAAAACTTATTATTATTGGGATATAAAAAATTTTGCTAAAGTATCTCACAGACACCATTCAAAGGCGCTTCAACCCATCCAGATGGAATGATAAAAAACGGATTTGCTGGCTGTTTTATAGAGATCTTTGTCATAGAGCGAGAAACCATTCTGCGGGTCCCGGGTGGGAGCTCCCCTGAAATTGCTTTGAATGTATTTACAGAATACAAGTGAAGTTCTATACTGCTGCGCGCTGTTGATTTGATCTGTATTGTCAAACCCGGATATTTGCTTACGGGTCGATCAATGAGTGGTCGCACTCCTCTCATACACTTTTAAGTACTACTGTCAGATCCCCGAGAAGGCTTCTGAAAACGGCGAACATACGAAACGTTTTCGGTGCAGCGGCTATTGTTGTCAGTGACTACCATTTATGTTGATACGATAAAACCATTGTTGAAACAAACACAGAATACATGTCAATCAAGCCACACAATGATGGCTTAAATGCAACTGAAATGATTATACAATTTGATCCTTTGACAGCACAGATCAGGTACCGGAGACTTATACCGTGGTGCTTGATCGGGCTGGGTGTTTTATTACTTTTGGTAGCCTCACAAGTGCTGGCAGGTCATAAACCTGGTGAGCTTGAGATGATTCGTCACCAGGCGGGTCAAGGGGATCCAAATGCACAGTTACTCTATGGTTTGAGCTATCTCGAAGGGCGTTACCATAGTAAACCGAATTCGCGTATAGCCGCATACTGGTTACTCCGTGCTGCCCGCGATGGTCAAAATTATGCAGCATTGGAAATGGGTAAACTTTTTGCCCATGGTAACGGCGTGATCAAAGACCCTGTACAAGCGGTTTACTGGTGGACCAAGGCAGCGGAGGGTGGTATTCCTGAAGCCCAGTATCAACTCGGCAAGGCTTATCATGACGGTTTCGGCGTGGACAATAATCCTAAAAAATCGATTCACTGGATGACCTTGTCGGCAGAGCATGGGAATCACAAGGCTGAGTATGAGTTGGGCAAGATGTATCATGAGGGCTATGCCACAGCGAAGGATAAAATCTTGGCGCAGGATTGGCTGAGTCGTGCCGCAAGAAGTGGCAATTCAGCGGCAATTAATTTTCTGGCTGTCATCAACAAGGTGCTTAAATATACCACGCTGGTCTACCAGCAGTCAGCCGGGATCCTGGAAGAGAAAGCCGTGCATGGCGATTCTGGGGCGCAATATGAATTGGGGTTGCGTTACGAGAGTGGTGCATGGGATGTTAACAAGAACGATAAAAAGGCCATACACTGGTTGACCGAGGCGGCTAATAACGGCAATCTAAATGCCATGTCCAGTCTGGTAGACATCTATACCCGGGGAGACTTGGGCATGAAAAAAAGACCAGACCTGGTTTCGTACTGGATTAAACAGGCAAAAAAGCACCGTTAATGTATTTTCTGTGAAATTAATCGCATATCATATGTTAGTATATTCAGATATTATTATTTATATGCTTGATGTACGCATAAAATAATCTTGTGCTTTGATCACTGCTAAAGAATATATGGGATATTTAACTGAATATTTCAGCTCAAGTTGCCGTGATT
>CAZTLH010000039.1:0-11986 GCA_964614335.1 uncultured Gammaproteobacteria bacterium | reverse complement strand
TGTATGATGTGTCTAGCCACATACGGGAGCAAAGGCCGAGACAGCACTGGTGCTTAATGCCCGTTTTAGAGCTCTGTTGGAATTTATAGCCATCGAGCGAGAAAACAGTGAGTAAATCCAGGGTTAGCGGGAGCTCTTGAACATTTATCAGTATTTGTCGGCATGATCTTCTGACAAATCATTGGGCTTTTGGCCAGCCCAGTCTTTCTGCCAGTCCGGAGCTGCGTTGTACACGCCTGCGACAAGCATGGCGAAAGGCTTGTTCTGAACTGTGGATCAAAACCTTATGGCGGGCACGCGTCAGGCCGGTATAGATCAGTTCGCGACTCAACACCGGGCTTGTTTCAGAGTCGGGCAATAGCAATAACACTTCTGCAAACTCGGAGCCTTGTGACTTGTGTACAGTCAGGGCCCAGGCCGGACAATGAGCTGGCAGACTGGCTAATGGAATGGCCCGCAGTGATTGCTCGCTGCTTCGGAACCAGGCTCGGAGTTGATTGCTTTCATCTTCCCATAGCATTCCGGTGTCACCATTGAAGAGACCCAGTTCGTAATCATTTTTCAGGATCATCACCGGCATCCCACGACACTGTACGGCTTCGCCGACAAGTTTTTTCTGCAGCAGGCGTGCATGTATTTGACGATTGAGTTCACGTTCTCCGAATGGCCCTTCATGCAGGGCGGTCAGTATCCGGATTTGCTCAAATTCCTCCAATGCAGTCGTGATATTCTGACAGCCCAGATAGCGGCTGTAAGCATCCAGAATCCAGTCCATGACGGGCTTTTGTAGGTGTTGTCCTGTTGCGGACAGCCACTGCAGCTGACCACTGTTATCGTGTTGCAGCAAATTCAGTGCAGCCTGATCCTGGCCCTGGTTGACCAGCATTGCCAGCCGGCCAATACCGGCATCCGCCTGAAAGCGATAACTGGTTTGTAATAAAGCGATGCTGTCGGCGATCGCAGGAGACGGCTTGTCTGCTGTAGGAGTCAGTTGCAGACCCAGGGTTTGCAGATACTGCTGCTGTTTGCTGCTGTAGTGCAGGGCCAGACCATGGCCTGTAATGTCACCCAGCACATTGCCGGCTTCGATGGCTGCCAGTTGGTCGCGGTCACCCAGTAAGATGAGTCGCGCTGTTGCAGGCAGGGCATCGAAGAGTTGTGCCATCAGACTCAGGTCAATCATTGAAGCTTCATCGACAATCAGGCAGTCTAGCGGCAGTGGGTTTGTTCTGTGATGACGATAGCTGCGTCCGTTGAAACCCAATAATCCATGCAGGGTATGTGTCTGCTGTGGAATACCTGAGCTTGCTGACATAGCCGGATCTGCTGTTTTGTGTTCCTGAAGCGCTTTTAGGAGTCGTGCTGCTGCTTTACCGGTTGGTGCGGCCATGGCAATCCTGAGTGTGGGCTGCTGTTGTAACAGCAGTACCAGCAAACGATAGACGGTGGTTGTTTTGCCCGTTCCAGGTCCACCTGAGATCACTGCAAAGCGATGCCGCAAAGCGATGGCTGCAGCCAGCTGTTGGTCATTCGCACCGATATTTCCGACAGCTGCCGGAAAGAGTACAGCCAGTCGGTCTTGAATGTCCTGCTTGATTACGGCGACAGGATTTTGTATTCGAAACGAGATGGCTGCTGCGACCTGCTGTTCAGCGTGCCAGTATTTACCCAGATACAGACGATTATCTTCAAGAATCAGCGGATTTCGACTACCTGGTGGTCCGACGCAATTGAGCCCGGACAAGGATTGTTTCCAGTCTGTAACAGCGGGTGCCACAGGCCTTGGTATCATCGAAGGGCCGGCAGCGGGAAAAACAGCCTGGCCCGCGTAGCTGTCCAGATGAATGCAGACATCGCCTTCCTGATTGCGTTCGCAGACCAGTGCTGCACTCAGGGCTGCCAGGTCGCTCCCTTCCGGTTCACATTGTGCGGCGATAAAACGGGCAAAAAAGAAACTCAAGGGCCGAATCTGTTGTTGTTCCAGCAATTGACGGAGAATGGTTAACATGGAAAGCAACCGGATTTATCTGTAACACCAATCGTTTGATCCAGGGTTTCCACCAACTGTTGTGGCGGCAGAAAATAGTAGACTCCATTGTCCGGGCCGGTCTCCGGACGCATGCCACGTATAAAAAGATAATAAATGCCGCCAAAGTGAGCGCTGTATTGATAATCATTGATGCGAAATCGCAAGTAACGATGCAGGGCTATGGTGTAGAGCATGTATTGCAGGTCATATCGACGCTGATAGATGGCTTTTTGCAGTTGTTGGGGGCCGTAATCGGATAGTTGCGGGCCGAGGAAATTACTCTTGTAATCGACGATATAATAGCGTTCGCCATGTTTGAAGACCAGGTCGATAACACCGGTCATGAGACCACGTAGATGTTGTGAATCAGGGGCGAGCAAGGATTCGCCTGCGTGTGTTTGCAAATGCTGCTGCAATGCAGACATGTCCAGATCGGTCACCGCATAGTCAAACGGCATTTCCCGCAAGCAGACGGATGATGCAATATCCCGTAATTTCAGGTTTTGGTGATTGAGTGATGTTTCGACCACATTTACCAGCCAGTTTGATACCAGCTGCCGATTGTGTGGGTTGTCAAAGGGTTGACTGGCCATTTCCTGATGGCATAGAGTCAGGGTTTGCTGTTCAATATTGTCGCAAAAATTGAGTTGCTCGAGTACTCGATGCAGAAAAGTTCCGACGATACTGCCAGCCGGGAAACCAAGAATCGGATCGGTTGCAACCGTTGTTGCGGTGTCTGCAATAGTCGGTTGATGGATATCCCGGGTCAAACTGCTGAAACTGGCAATTCGCCAGGGTTTGTCAAACTGTCTGCTAAATTTCGCAGTGGTTAATAAAATGTGCTGGCTCAGAGTCGGGTTATTCTCGGGGGAGGGCGGGTCGACCGGTAATGGTGTGATCTCGATGGTCCCCCGTGCAGCCTGCTCCAGTTGTTGCAGGTCAGCGGTGACCTGTTCCGGGGTTTCAAAGGCGCCGGGAAGATTGTGATCCAGTGCTTCGGCCGACTGGTTTGGATGCAACAGATAGGCCAGGGCGGTGCCAGCGGATTTTTTCAAGGCCGAGCCCCAGGCCATATAGACCTTGACCCGGGCACGGGTCAGGGCCACATAGGCAAGACGAATATCCTCGGCCAGACGTTCTTTTTCTGCTCGGCAATACTGCTGTGGATCCAGATATTCAGCCAGTGCCAGCAAGGGTTTGTTGTCATCGTCATGCAGCCGCAGCAAGGTATTGGAACGACGACTGGCTTGATAATTCCATAAATAGGGAAGGAATACCACGTTATATTCCAAACCTTTGCTGGCATGAATAGTGACAATATGAACCAGGCTGGCGTCACTTTCCAGACGTAATTCGGCTTCATTACTGCTGTTGTTTTCGCTTTGATTCTGTATTTGTTCAACAAACCAGTGATACAACGGCAACATGCCGTGGTGACTTTTTGCTGCCTGTTGCAACAATTCGGCGAGATGCAGCAGATTGGTTAATTTGCGCTCTGCAGTCGATTTTGCTGCCAGTCGTTGCCCCATATCCTGACATTGCAGCAGACGCAGGAACATGGCCATAAATCCATGTTGCAACCACAATCGTTGTAGTTCCTGTAATTGCTGCAGCCAGCTCAGCCAGCTTGTCTCCTGATTCAATTGCTTGGCAATCTGGTCATAGGTCAGATCGAACAATGAGCTGGTGAGGGCCGAACGTACCAGGCGATGATTTTGTGGTGTCAGCACCGCTTCAAGTACCCGCAACAGACCCTGGGCTTCAGCGCTGTCAAAAACACTGTCACGGCTGATGGTGACTGCCCGTATGTGATAAGTCTGCAGGGCTTGTCGCACTTGATTTCCCTGCTCCCGGGTGCGTACCAATACGGCGATATCACTGGCCTGTAGCGGTATTCCACCGAGGGTGATATTGCCTTCGCTGGCACCGGCCAACAGTCTTGCAATCTCCGCCGCTGTGGTCCTGGCAACGATTTCATCCACGCCGACCAGAAACTTGCCCTGACCATTTTTTGTGGTCTCGTTGCTGCGTGGTATCTGCCACAAGGTGAGTGCACTGGCTTCATTGCCGGATTCGCACAAACCACACTGCTGGCTCTGTTGTGTCGGAACACCGCCGGGTTTTACACGCTCAAAAGTAATGGCCTGGTGGAACACAAAGGGATCGGGGCGACGACTGAAGATACAATTCACCGCCTCGATCAAGGCCGGTGTCGAGCGCCAGTTGCTGTCCAGCGTGTAGCGCTGCAAATCGGGATTTTCACGGGCCTGGATATAGCTGAAGATATCACCACCACGAAAACCATAAATGGCCTGCTTTGGATCACCAATCAGGGTGAGCGCCGTGCCATGATGATTGTGGTACAGTGTATCGAAGATGGCATACTGCAGACTGTCGGTATCCTGAAATTCATCGATCATGGCAACCGGATACTGTCGTTGCAATTGCTCGATCAGTGTTTCGGCCAGGGGGCCGGTCAAGGCCTTATGGACTTCAGACAACAGATCCGGAAAGTCCATGGTCTGCAACTTTTGCTGCTCATGCGTCACTTGTTTCCTGGCATAGACGCTGGCTTCGAACAACGCTCTGGTCAGAACAAATTTTTGTATGGTGTCAAGTTGTTGTTGCAATCGATTGCAGCTGACAAAGAAAGGATGATCCAGCGCGGGATCGCTATGACGTTTTTTTGGCTTGCTGTTGGCTGTCAGGTGATCCGTGGTGAGTAGAACAAAGTCCTTGCAAACCGGCAATAACTCCGCGGATGAAAAATAGCGATCAAGATGAGCCAGTGCCGGGTTCAGCAAGCTGTCTTTATAGGGTCCTCTGCTCAATGCGGGCGACTGATAAAGTATGCCCGTCAGTGGTTCCCGTTCAGTTTGCCACTGTGCCGCGAGTTTTTTGACTGCGGGTTCCAGACTGCGGTAATTCTCCAGTAATTCCTGCAAGGTTCGCTCGCTGTGAGGCAACAGGCCGGTAAATAGTTGGTGACGTAACGGTTTTTGTAAAACCGAAAAAGCGTCAAATGAGCGTAATGATTGCAGCACAAATGCCACTTCGCCGGCGGACAGCGGGTAGGTGTTCAGTCTCCACCAGTCGGCCAGTGCCTGTTGCCAGAGCAGGGTATCGCTGTTGATCTGACGCTGTCCAAAATCACCACCACAATTTAGCAGGTGATCTGCCAGAATACGCTGACAAAAACCGTGAATGGTGTAAATCGCCGATTCATCCATACTGCGTACGGCCAGTTGCAGAGCATCATGTGCCTGTGAGTGTGGGGATGTTGACCGCTGGATTATTGACTGTTGTTCTGGTTTCTGCGCTGGTTCCAGCAGTTTTTCCAGCAGCGGATCGTATCCCGGCTTGCCGGATTCCAGTGCCTGCAACGCCAGCCACAAACGGTTGCGGATACGGCCACGCAATTCTTCGGTAGCGGCATTGGTAAATGTTACGACCAGAATCTGGTCAACCGTTTTGCCGTTCAGCACATGGCGTAGAAACAGATTACAGATGGTATGGGTCTTGCCCGTGCCGGCGCTGGCTTCGATCAGCTTGTTGCCATCGAGTGGCAAGTCCACAATGGTTTTACTATCGAGTACGGGACTTGCCGGTGTCTTCATTGTCCGCTTCCGCAGGCCAGGGCTGTGCCAAAAAACCGGGTCGCCAGGGTCTTGAATGCTTCTGTCTGCAGTGGTGTACCATGGGAGTTATGCATGATCAGCCTGATATACGGGTCATCACGGTCACCGGGTATGTTTGAATAGGGTATTCCCTGCCACTTTTCATGAGCGGCTTTCATGGCCTTGTCAGTATGTTCGGCTTTTAATTCCCAGGCCAGACTGGCGCCGGGCAGTAATGCCAGTGGTTGTTGGTATCCTTGTGCGTATAGCTGCAGATAAGTGAGCAGTAGTTCCCTGGCCTCTGCTACGGGCAGGTGAGGGAAGCAAATCCGGTGGTCAGTACAGATCAGGGTGCTGGTTTCATCAGCAGACAACTGCTTTGCAGTACACAGGACTAAATGGCTAAGCCACAGTTGCAGCAATGGGCCGCATTTCAAGCGACCCGGTTCACAGCGCAGCACACCCTGACCGGGTAGATACTGCTCAATCTGGCCCTGCATACGATTCTGTGGCTGCAGTGTGAGTTCGAACGGAATGGTTTGCCAGTGGTCACCGGAAAATTCGGTCAATTGCTCCAGCATGGGCTCCAGATCTTCAGTCAGGGTATTGAAGGCATGGGCTGACAAGGCCCCATGTGGCAAAAGCCCCTGTGCCCGGATCAATTTCCAGTCGGCGGGTCGACCCTGCAGATGTTCGGCAATGACGATTTTTTTCAGGGCCCAGGCTGTCAGACCACCCAGACTGAAATCTTCCTGCTCCTGGTCGACCATTTCCGCATACAAATCGACCTGTAGACGCAGCTGACAGAAATATCGTACAGGGTGAGTCACAAATCGTAACAGCTGTTGCCAGTCCGGGATCAGCATTTGCTCATCAGTAACAGGCAGGATCCTGGTTGGCCAGTTCTCAATCACGGGTTTCGCAGCGGACTGTTGCAGGGTTTTGGCCAGTGTATACCAATAGGCAGGGAATCCGGGTTGTTGGCCTTGATAGCAGGCGGGACTGAAGGCTTGCATCGGGTGTTCTGTGATACGTCGGGGTGTATCGATATCGTGGTCTGTTGTTGTAGAATCCTGGTCGGTGGTGATGAAATTCAACAGTTCGGAAATCAGCACAGAAGGCTGGCGTTCCTGGTTGTCATGCAGATCCCGACCGGTATAACTGATATACAACTTTCGACGGACACACAACAAAATTTCCAGCAGTAAATAGCGATCCGCATCACGGTGCCAGGGATCACCCGGTTGCCAGTGTTGCGCCATAAGATCGAAATCCGCAGGTCGGTCCCGACGCGGGAAATCTCCATCATTCATCCCCAGCAGACAGATGGCCTTGAAGGGCAGGCTACGCATCGGCTGCATACCACAGAATGTGACGCCACCGGAAAAATAGCGACTGCTCAAGGTTTGCTGTTGTAGATACTGTTGTAGCCAATAGCGTAGCACGGATGGCGAAATCAGGATGTTCTCAGCCTGCTGGCGCAGCACATCGATACCGTCTCGCAACTGCTGTAATCTGCCATCGGTATCGACAGGATCAAGAAAAAAATCTTCGAGTAGCTGATTCAGCAAGGGTTGCCAGGCCGTACCACTGCGACTCTGTGTCAGTGTTTTGCGGTAGTCGAGAAGGGTCTGAAAGAAAAGCCAGAACCGACCCAGAATAATTGCCTGATTGCCGTCAATGGGTGTCAACGGGGCAATCCCATCCCATAGTTCACTGTCGCCCAGGGCATAGCCAGCGAGCAGACGTTGCTGGGCCTGTAGCCAGGTATTCTCTATGGTTGCCGGCAGATCCATGGATTTTTTGTGCTGGTCGTCGATACCCCAGTTGACCCTGGCCTCGGTAAACAGGCTGTGTAGCAGCATCCAATCCTCTGTATCCAGATTGAAGCGCTGTGCCAGCGCTGGAATCTGTAACCAGCCCAAAACCTGACGAATACTGAAACGACAACCGGGAAGATCAAGAAATTGCAGGAATCCCTGTAGCAAAGGATGTTCGTCAAAAACTTGAATATCAGATATATTCCACGGAATAAACGGCGTTTCGCCACCTTCCTGGTACTGAAACTCTGCTTCGATATAGGGCGCATAACTGCTGATATCAGGCACCATGACCAGTATATCTTCGGCTTGCAGGCTGTTATCCGTGGCCAGCATACGCAGCAGCTCATTGTGCAGAACCTGACACTCGCGCCATGGACTGTGGCAACAATGAATCGTCAATGAGTTATCAGCGGCAATTTTTGCCGGGTGAATGCTGTTGCCGAGTGTGAAAATATGCTTTTGCAGGGTCTCGAGCAAGGTGCTGCCCGGAGGCTCCATGAAATGATCGTAACAGCTGACCGGCGCGGCTTCATCATCCAGCAACAGCTCTTGCAGCACCTGCCCCTGCCGACCCCAGGACGCCAACAGCTCACTACCGGTGTCGAGATACCTCGCCAGTGCGGGTTCTGTGATACGACTGCGGGCGACCGATTTTTGACTTTCAAGATCCGCCCAGTACTGTTCTGTTGGACTGAGCTGATACCAGTGAACATGGGTATGGACGGCCAGCTGCCGATAGATTTGCAAGATGGCCGGGGGCAGTGCGGCAATGGAAAACAGGCTGATACGATCCGCTACATTGATCGCCGATTCAGACTGATGCAGATAACGTTGCAAGCGGTCGAATAACGCAATGCGGTGTTGCTGGGGGCAGTCTTCAATCAGTGTCTGCCAAAGCAAGGCCTGCCATTGATGCCCTCTCCCGGGCAATAGGCCCTGACTCCATTGCCGGATCAATCCGGGGCGGTAGTATTGGTAACGATCAAAGATGTCAGCGATGCGAACCGCCAGTTGCCAGCGCTGCATGCCATCGTCATCATCCAGTAACAGCAGCTGCAACGGTTTGAAAGCCCTTTGTTCAATCAGGGCCGGGAGTCGTGAGAATATTTTCCAGCCCAGTGCGTCGCGACTCAAAGGGTCCTGGTCAGGAACATCGTCCAGTAACTGCCGGATACAATTCCAGATGAAAGATGCCGGTAACGGGTAGTCGTTATTGGCGGCGATGCCGAATTTCTGTGCCAGTTGCAGGTTCAACCAGCGTGCCATGGCCGGATTGCCGACTACAATGATTTCTTTGGCCATTACAGAGGGCAATGGTTGATCTTGCAGCTGAAGGGCAAGTCGTGAAAACAGGATTTCCACCCGATTCGATTGTATAACTTCCATGACCATCAGCTAAACTCTCTCTCCCGGTCCTCTTTTGTAAAAGCTCACAATGGCCATCAATGACCAACGGACTCAAAAGCAGCGAACAAATCCCTGTTATTGATTTTCCAGTGACTCCCGCAAATGACTCCCACTAATGCAGGATTTGTAAACTGGATTTTTACTCGATAGCCAAAAATGGCCATAACCGTTCAAAAACAGCCGACAAATCCTGTGTTTCATAATCCTGGGGGGAACTCCTGTTATTTTGTTGCTATTTGCCATAGGCTGTCATGTAGAATATACAATATCCACCCGCCAGGGTGTATGAAACACAGGATTTATTGGTCGTATTGTAGTGTTTTGGTCTCAGGGGGCACTCTGTTCTCGGACAGCCTCCTGGGTCCGCGGGAGTCACTGCAGAAGAAACAGAATCTTGGTATTTCCAATTAACATTTCACGCCGGAGTCGTCATGCCTGTCATTCTCTATCATAATCCTCGCTGTTCGAAATCACGGGCCACGCTGACCTTGCTCAAGGAACGAGGACTGCAACCGGAGATTGTCGAGTATCTGAAAACTCCACCAACAACCGGGCAGCTGGAAGATATCCTGCGGATGCTGGGAAAAGGTCCCCAGGAGCTAATGCGCAAGGGTGAATCAGAATACAGGGAACTGATTCAGGGTCAGTCGTTATCGGATCCGGAGTTGATTGCATTGATGGTGCAAAATCCACGCCTGATCGAACGACCCATTGTTATCCACAATGGCAAGGCAGCAGTGGGTCGCCCTCCGGAGGCGGTATTGGCAATACTCTAGGAGGCTGTCCGAGAACAGAGAGCCTACTGCGAAAAAGCGGACTTTGCTCCATTTTTACGCTCATTTTCGTTAAATAGAACGACTATTCCATCCTTAGGTTCGTAAACGGCACATCCCTGTGCCACTACTCGCCTCAAATGGTCGAAAAAACGGTCAGTAAATCCAGTATTGGACGGAGCTCCCGTTCGATTTTTCCGGTCTGATCGCAGCCGGGGCGGGCATAACAATCTTTGGCAGACGATCTGCCATAACTTTTGTATTACTGAGTGTTCAATGTGGTTGCAGCACGCTGCCGATTCTCCCAGTCTGCAGCGATTGCCGTTTCGACACCTGCCGGTGGCAATAATCCTGCTCCCTTGATGAGATCTGCGGCGCGTTCGGCCAGCATGATGGTCGGTGCATTCAGATTGCCATTCGGGATGGTTGGGAAAATCGAGGAATCTACTACCCGCAAACCGCTGATACCCCGAACCCGTGTTCGGGAATCTACCACGGCCAGCTCGTCTTCACCCATACGACAGCTACAGGAAGGATGATAGGCGCTTTCTACATTTTGACGAACAAAACGGTCGATTTCTTCATCGCTCTGGATGGTTTCGCCGGGTGCGATCTCTGGCCCGCGGTATCCGGCCATGGCGGGCTGGGCAATAATTTCACGGGTTAGACGAACACAGGCCCTGAATCCTTCGCGATCTTGCTGGTGCTGCAAATAATTGAACAGGATCTTCGGTTTTTGTCGTACATCCGCTGATTGTGCACGTACCCAGCCACGACTCTGTGGTTTATTGTGACCGACATGGACTTGAAAGCCATGACCGTCAAAGGCTGCATTGCCGTCATAACGCATGGCGCCGGGCAGAAAATGATACTGGATATCCGGCCATTGCAGACCAGGTTTTGAACGTATAAAAGCACAGGATTCAAAATGATTGGTGGCGCCCAGGCCCTTGTGGGTGAGTAGCCAGCGTGTACCGATCAGAAATTTGTGCCAAAGATTCAGTTGGCCATTGAGGGTGATGGGTTTCTTGCAGCGAAACTGAAAGTAGAACTCGAGATGATCCAACAGATTTTCACCAACTCCCGGGAGTTCGTGCAGCACCTCAATGCCTGCCTCACGGAGAACGTTGGCCGGACCAATGCCTGATAATTGCAGCAGATGGGGAGAGCCGATTGGCCCGGCAGCCAGGATGGTCTCGCGCCGGGAACGGGCAAAATATTGCTGGCCGGACAGGCTGTAATCGATACCGATGGCCTGCTTGCCCTGCAGTCGAACCCTGTGGCACAGGGCATGGCTGACCACGGTCAGATTGGGTCGATCCAGTACCGGCCGCAAATAAGCATTGGCGGTAGACCAGCGCACACCGTTTTTGATCGTCATATGCATCGGTCCGAAGCCTTCCTGTAAACGACCGTTGTAGTCCTCAGTGTGCAGATAGCCGGCCTCCTGGCCGGCTTTGATGAAAGCCCGGTAGAGTGGATTTTGCATTTCATTGCCATTGTTGACTGCCAGCGGTCCACCCTGATTGCGATAGGCATCGCTGCCGAATTTCCAGTCTTCAGCTTTATGAAAATAGGGCAGACAATGCTGGTAATCCCAGTCGACTGCACCTTGTTGTTGCCATTCGTCGAAATCGAGGGCGTGTCCCCGAACATAAACCATGCCATTGATGGAGGAGGAACCGCCGAGGACTTTACCCCGCGGGCAGTTCATTCTTCTGCCATCGAGACCGGGTTCGGGTTCCGATTCATAAAACCAGTTGTACTTCTTGCTGTTCATGGGGATCGAGAGTGCGGTCGGCATCTGGATAAAAATGCTGCGGTCGCTACCACCGAACTCGAGCAACAGCACCGATATATCCGGGTCCTCGGACAAACGGTTGGCCAGTACACAGCCGGCCGAGCCGGCGCCAACGACGATGTAATCGTATTCTTTCGTGTTTGTGGTATTTGTAGTCATTTTTGGTTCTGATACTGTTTGAAAATCATGTGGAAGGGTAGAGATTGATGATCACAGGCACTGACGTTCGAGATAATCCAGACATAGTTTTTGTGCATTTTTGATGTCGATTCCACCGGGCTGGAAGGCACCACGTAGCCAAAGGCCATCGATCAGCGCTGCCAGTCCGATGGTGGTTTGCAAGGCTTTATACTTTGGCAGCAATTGTTTTAGCCAATAATATAAATTGGAGTGCAATCGTTTCATATTGACTTGCTGCAGACGGGCGAGTGCAGGTACATGCATGGCCTGGGCCCAGAACGCCAGCCAGATGGTTACCGACCGGGGATGGATTTGCTCGAAGGCGAAATTGCCATTTATGATGGCTTCGATATGCT
>CAZTLH010000038.1:0-12040 GCA_964614335.1 uncultured Gammaproteobacteria bacterium | reverse complement strand
ATTTTGTATTGATTCGTGGTTATACATTGTTATTTTTCTACTATAACGCATTTATCAGAATTATTTTGTATTATTGATACACCCATTCCACACCGAGTCAGATCACCACCATGTACCAATACGACGCCTTCGATCACCATCTGGTCAGTCAACGCATCGACGAGTTCAGCGACCAGATTAAACGCTATCAGAACCATGAACTCACAGAAGATCAGTTCAAGGATCTGCGTCTTCGTAACGGCCTGTACCTGCAACGTCATGCCTATATGTTACGTGTAGCCATACCCTATGGGTGCCTGCGCGCCGGGCAATTGCGAGCGTTGGCCGATATTGCACGTAATTTTGATCGCGGTTACGGCCATTTCACCACCCGCCAAAATATCCAGTTCAACTGGCCGAAACTCGAACAAGTGCCAGAGATACTCAAACGGCTCGCCAAGGTCGAAATGCACAGCATCCAGACCAGTGGCAACAGCATCCGCAATATCACGACCGACCCGTTGGCCGGTGTAGCAGCTGACGAGGTCGCCGATCCCAGACCGTACTGTGAGATCCTGCGTCAATGGTCGACCCTGCACCCGGAATTTTCCTGGCTACCACGCAAATTCAAGGTTGCCATTATTGGCGGCAAAGAAGATCGTGCCGCGATTCGTTTTCACGATATCGGGCTGCAACTGGTCGAAAAAGATCATGCATTGGGCTTCACAGTTTATGTCGGTGGTGGCCTGGGACGTGCTCCCGTAATCGCCGCAAAAATACGTAACTTTCTGCCAAGAGAGCATTTGGTGTCCTATCTTGAAGCCGTGTTACGGGTACACAACCTGTACAGCCGGCGCGACAATATCCACAAGGCCCGGATCAAGATCCTGGTAAAAAAACTGGGCATCAAACGCTTTGGTCAACTAGTGGAGCAGCAGTGGCAGCAAGCCGACCGTGATGCCCTGCGTCTCAATGAACAAACATTCACACAAATGGAAAGCTTTTTTCAAGAGCCGGAAACCCTCAAGACAGTATTCAGTGATAACAACACTGCAATTCTTGACCCGGATTTTACTCACTGGAAAAAACACAATACCCGGAACCACAAGCTCGCAGGCTATACCCTGGTAACGATCTCACTAAAATCGCCCAGCCTGCCACCCGGGGATATACCAGCATCGCAAATGAATGTACTGGCTGATCTGGTCGACGCTTACAGTCTGGGTGAGTTGCGGGTTTCCCATGATCAGAATCTGATCCTTCCTTATGTAAAATCGACTGATCTCTATCGTTTGTGGCAACAACTGCAACAGCAGCAGCTGGCCTGCAGCAATATTGGCACGCTGCAGGACGTCATCTGTTGCCCGGGTCTGGATTTCTGCAATCTGGCTCATGCCAGCTCACTGGATGTGACCCGGGAGATTCAACAGAAATTCAACGACGAGAAACTGCTGGATGACCTGGGTGAGATCAAATTACGTCTCTCGGGCTGTGTGAATGCCTGCGCCCATCATCATGCCGGCCACATTGGCATCCTCGGGGCCGACAAAAATGGCGAAGAATGGTATCAGTTCACATTGGGTGGTTCAGCCAGCGGTCAGGTTGCCTTTGGCAAGCGTCTGGGGCCTGCCGTGCCCAAAAGAGAAGTCGCCAACACCGTTAAAAAGATTATCGATGTCTACAAAAGGTTTCGCCACCAGGGGGAGTCTTTTCTGCAAACCCTGCGCCGTATTGGTCTGCAACCCTTTCAGGAGAATATTTATGAACATCATACACAATCAACAGCTCAAACCCAACGTCTGGCTGCATCTGGACGATGAAACAGATTCCACCCATCCCGCAGTCAGCGTTTCCTTGTCACGCTGGAGCAGGCAAAGAATGGCACTGATACAGCATCCACATCGGCTGGCAGTGCGTCTGGAACCCGAAGACGATCCAGCCAACATCGTCGATGATCTGAATTTCCTGTCGATGGTTGCAATCTGCTTTCCGACCTTTGCCGAAGGCAGGGGCTATACCCAGGCCAGAAGATTACGCCAAAACTACGGCTACCGGGGTGAGATCAGGTCGATCAATGCGCACCGTGATCATCTTCAGTTCATGTCACAAGTCGGCATCAATGCCTTCGAACTGGCAGCAGGCGAAGACCCCGAAGCCGCTCTCGCCGTCTTGCAACAACAACGGACCTGTTATCAGAATGTTATCCATTCAGCGATTCCAGTCAGCAACAGAATCCATCCACCACAAGTTGTCTTTACCCGGGGAATTCAATCATGACCGAAGTCAGCATTCTTGACCCGGAGGCCTTGAATCAGCATCTTCATGACACCAATCCACAAGATATTCTGCGCTGGGCGCTCGAGCGCTATGAGAATATCGCATTGTCCTTCAGTGGCGCCGAAGATGGCATTTTGATTGATATGGCTTGCAAAGTACGACCGGGTATCCATGTTTTCTCACTGGATACCGGCCGTCTGCATCCTCAAACTCTGGAATACCTGGAGGTCATGCGGACCACGTATCCCATAGCACTGGAGCTGCTTTCACCACAAGCAGAGGCCGTGCAGCAACTGGTTCGTAATAAAGGGCTGTACAGCTTCCGGGATCATGGTCATGCAGAATGTTGTGGAGTTCGCAAAGTCGAACCGTTGCGACGCAGGCTGACAACACTGGATGCCTGGATTACCGGGCAACGCCATGACCAAAATCCACAAACACGATCCGATGTGCCGCTGGTCCAAAACGACGAGAATTTTTCAAGCCCCGGTCACAAACTGGTAAAAATCAACCCCTTGGCCAACTGGACTTCAACCCGGGTCTGGAATTATATCCACGAACACCAGATCCCCTATAATGCCTTGCACAAACAAGGCTACATCAGCATCGGTTGCGCACCCTGCACCCGTCCAGTTTTGCCGAATCAACACGAACGGGAAGGACGCTGGTGGTGGGAAGATGCCAGCAAAAAAGAATGTGGTTTACATAGTGCTCAGGGTCACGTCTGACGTAGCATGATCTCAGGGAGAAAATCTTGATCAATATTTTATCTTCGCATCGTTACACTCCAAATTTATACCTGATTTTGTACTGATAAATTAATTTATTATGTACACTAAATCGTACAAATGAAATAAATTAGATCATTCAAACTGTATAGTTATTGTATCAGTAGAATGGGAATCGTCGATGAACATCTGTCAAAACTTAAGCCTTGGCCATTTTTGATCATGGATGATTTCACGGGCGGCGTTATGCCCCGGGATGCCACTGACGCCACCGCCTGGATGCGCGCCTGAACCACAAAGATACAACCCCTTGACTGGTGATCGGTAGTCCGCATAACCCAGTAATGGCCGGGCACTGAATAGCTGATTCAAACGCAAGGCCCCATGGAATATATCGCCACCCACCAGACCGAGCTTGCGTTCGAGATCCAGTGGAGAAAGAAGCATTCGGCCGATAATGCTGGCTTTAAAATTTGGGGCATACTGGTCTACGGTATCGATAATCAAATCGGCGACCTTTTCACGAACGTCATCCCAGTGCTGACCAACGGGAAGATCAGGATTAAAATGTTGACAGAACAGACTGGCAACGTGCCGGCCCGGCGGTGCCAGTGTGTCGTCTACCGTGCTCGGGATCAACATCTCCACAAAGGGTTGTCGTGACCAGCCCAGATCACGAGCCTCTTCGTAGGCTATATGCAAATATTGCAGTGAAGGCGCGATGACGATACCGGACTGGTGGTGCGGCTGCAGGGTTGTTCCCGGCAGACAACGAAAGTCCGGTAGTTCACTGAGAGCGACATTCATCCGAAAGGTGGCAGAAGCGCAAACATAGCGTTGCATGCGTTGACGAAATTCTGCTGGCAAAACGGTCGGCGGACAAAGATCCAGATACAACAATTTCGGGTTGATATTGGCTGCAACAATATCGGCTTTGATGTGCTCTCCACCATCGAGCACGACACCCGTGGCCCAGCCCTGTTTAAAACTGACTTCGGCAACAGCGGCGGTGGTCGTTATCTCGACCCCCAGCTGTTGCGCTTCTGCTGCCATGGCCTGGGTGATGGCGCCCATCCCACCGATCGCATGACCCCAGACACCCGGTTTGCCATTGACTTCACCCACCACATGATGCAACAGAACATAAGCTGTGCCGGGAGTATAGGGGCTGGCGAATGTCCCGACTGCGGAATCAAACCCAAAAGCTGCCTTGACCTCGTCAGCTTCAAACCAGCGATCAAGCATTTCATCAACACTGAGGGTAAAGAGATCGAGGGTATCGGCACGTGTGGCTGCATCAAGCTTTTTCATTCTGGCACCGACCCCCAGACCACGCAACAGATCGGTGATACCACCGCCGGAATTCGGTGGCGTCTTGAGTTGCAGGTCACGTAGAAGATTGCCAACACGAGTCAGCATTTCCTCATAAACCGGCAACTGTTTTGCGTCATGCTTTGAGAATTTCCCGAACGCCGTCTGGGTTGCCTGCAGACCACCACCGAGTTTTAGATACTGATTCGAAGACAAGGGTAAAAAGTTCGATAGCGGCCGTTCAACAATACGTAAACCATGGGTTTGCAGATGCAGATCACGGAGGATGTCCGGGTGTAAAAGGCTGACGGTGTAGCTGGCCAGCGGATTACGGAAACCTGGATAAAATTCCTCGGTCACGGCCGCCCCACCGACGATCTCACGTCTTTCCAGCACCCGCACCTTGAAACCGGCCCGGGCCAGATAACAGGCGCAGACCAGACCATTGTGGCCCGCACCAATAATTACGACCTGTTTTCTAGCCATGATGCCACCGGTTCATATTATCTTCCCGTATCAATCCGTATTTGAAATCAAAGCATAACATTGCCAATACAAAAACGATATTATCCGTGTCCTGCAACAATAACAGAGGCTACCTCCAGTCGGGGATTCGCTGACTCTTTTCCCGCTCAACGGCCATTGGGCCAACGAATTCGAAAGCCGTCAACAGGTTCTTTGGTTATCGAAGGACCGGCGGAAACTGCCGATAACACAATGGCAATGATAATTGATCATATTCATAATATAGTCAATAGGATGAAGTTGTTATCTAATGTTGTTTATTAATTTGCCAATTAACACTCCCGGCAAACCATTTACAACACATATCGTTGACACATAACGGATGTCAAGAATGATTTTTCGAATCATTTGACACTATTGACGACTAGGAGCCTGTCCGAGAATAGAAGCCGTTGCGAGGGAGAGCAGATTTGAGGTCATTTTTTCGGTCATTTGAGGCGAATAGTTGTTCTATTTAACGAAAATGAGCGTAAAAATGGGCCAAATTCTGCTTTTCCGCAGTAGGTTCTCTATTCTCGGACAGGCTCCTAGTACAGTCGTAGTAACAAGAACACCGTCAGTATCCGGTGTTCAAGTGAATGCCTGATTGTTAAATTATATGAAACATCAATTTCCTGTCGTCTCTGCGCAAGATCTTCTATACTTTCCTGACGCATTCGCAGCGAAACCTGAATGGAAACCTCATGAAGCAAATACTGGACCGGATTGTAGATCATGCCTGCAAGATCGTACTCGGCAAACAGCTGGAAGTCAGGCTGGCGCTCGCATGCCTGCTGGCACGTGGCCATTTGTTGATTGAAGATCTCCCCGGCGTAGGAAAAACCACCCTCGCTCATGTCCTCGCACAAACCCTTGGCCTGCAATATCAGCGCATTCAGTTTACCAGTGACCTGTTGCCATCAGACATCCTTGGTGTGTCCATTTATGACAAGTCCGAACAAGGCTTTCACTTCCACCCCGGACCCATTTTTGCCCAGTTAATCCTCGCCGACGAAGTCAATCGTGCCACACCCAAGGCACAAAGTGCCCTGCTCGAAGCCATGGAAGAGAATCAGGTTACGACAGAAGGTCAGACCCGGCCCCTGCCATTGCCATTTTTTGTTATCGCGACCCAGAATCCCACCTATCAGATTGGCACCTTTCCCTTACCGGAATCACAACTGGATCGTTTTTTAATGCGGATATCACTGGGCTATCCTGACACCACAGCTGAACGCGAGCTGTTGACCGGTCAGGATCGTCGACAACTCCTGAAAACTCACACTTCCTGTGTCGAGACCAGTCAGTTGACAGCTTTGCAACAGGCTGTGACCAGGATTCATGCTTCCAGTGCACTCCTCGACTACTTGCAGGCCCTGCTGACTGCCAGCAGGGAATCTACGACCTTTGTCACTGGTCTGTCACCACGGGCTGGTTTGGGGCTTTTGCACAGTGCACAGGCCTGGGCCCTGCTGGCTGGGCGTGATCATGTCCTGCCCGAAGACCTGCAAATGGTATTACCGTATGTGGTCGGCCATCGTTTGCACGGCCACGATGCGAGTGATCATCTATCCGGGCAGCGAGCAGTTGATCGCTGTCTGATCGAGCTTCAGCAAGTACCCATCCCCTGATGTCTACTTGGACCGAGTCTGCTTTGGCTACGGTGACCTCAACCCATCGTGTTCAATACCGACAGTTGCTGCATAAGGCTACACGAGTCCTGATCACCCGCCTGGGACTACAGCGTTTTTTTTATGGACGGGGCCCGGAGGCTGGCCCTATCGTCCTGACCAGCCGACGGGTCTATATCATGCCCACCCGGATGGGTCTTTATTACGCCATACTGCTCTTGATCCTGTTGCTCAATGCGGTCAATTACAATAATAATCTGACCTATGCACTGACATTTCTGTTGACCAGTATCGGTTTTCTGACCATGTTGCACAGTTATCGCAATCTGTTATCTTTGCAGATCAACATCACCAACCCTGCCGCAGTTTTTTGTGGTCAGTGTGCACAGATTCCGCTTGTACTGGAAAATGGTCGCCAATCGGCTTGCGACGCCTTGTCACTACAAATTGCCGGGCAGGCAGCGGTGACTGCCAATTTGTCGAAAGGCCAGCATCTGCAGACCCGGGTGCCACTGGTCACCACCCGACGCGGTCTGATGGCCGTACCCCGCATCAATATCAGCAGTGTCTTCCCGCTGGGTCTGTTTCGGGTTTGGGCACATGCGGAACAGCCGTGCAAGCTGCTGGTGTATCCGGCTCCAGACCCGTACTCTACCCCGCCGCAAGCTTCCGCCTATCAGGCCAGCCTTATCGGTGATCGTGGCCGGGGTGCGGATGATTTTGCCGGTCTTCGCAGTTACCGCCCGGGTGACTCGCTACGTCATATCCACTGGAAAGCCGCCGCACATAGCGATAACCTGTACACCAAGGAATTCGGCGGCGATCGTTGTGAGCAATTGTGGCTGGACTGGGATCAACTACCACAGCTGGATACAGAAGCCCGCTTATCACGATTAACACGCTGGGTTGTGGATGCCAGTCAGACCACCTTGCACTATGGCTTGCGTCTGCCAGGTACATCCTTTGCCCCTGCCAATAACCCTGAGCACCGACACCGTTGTCTGAAAGCGCTGGCCTTGTACCCACACGACGTGACTGACGCATGAAACGCTGGACACAACGTCTGGGCAAGATGGTGCCTTCCAGAAGATGGTTATTTGTGGGTCTGCTACTCGCTCTTGGACCGCATTTGCTCAGAATGCCGTTGTTTGTATCGACTATTACCGGGATCTTGCTGGGCTGGCGTCTGGGCCACGATTTGCAGTACCTGCCTTTGCCATCCCGACGATGGCGCTGGTTGCTGACCCTGTTGGCTGCCACCATCATCTATGGCAGCTATCATTCACTGATTGGCAGACAGGCTGGTGTGTCCCTGCTGTCATTGATGCTGGGCCTGAAGTTACTGGAAATGAATGGACAACGAGATTTTTCATTGGTCTGCTATCTTGGTTTTTTTCTCATCAGTACTGTATCTCTGTTTACCCAGTCGATCCTCACCGGCGGCTTTATGCTGCTCGCCACAGCCATGTTAGTCACCGCATTGATTGCCAATTTTCGCCACCAAAATACAGCGCCACAGCGTGTGAACTGGCACAAAACCGGTGTAATACTGTTACAGGCCCTGCCAATGACCGTGCTGCTGTTCGTTTTGTTTCCACGAATACCAGGGCCATTGTGGCAATTACCCAATGACAGTACCGGTGCCAAAACAGGTTTATCCGATACCATGTCACCGGGCATGATCAGTCAACTGAGTAATGACAACAGCGTGGCCTTCCGTGTTCGTTTTGAGACGGCCCCGCCGCCAACGGCACAATTGTACTGGCGTGGACCGGTTCTGACCACCTTCGATGGTCGAACCTGGTTCAATCCAAATCACAAAAAGCCGTTGTCCAGAGTCAGCACCCCTTCGCGTTATCAGGCCATGGATAATGCGCTTGCCTATACCGTCACATTGGAGCCTCATCAGCAACGCTGGTTGTTTGCCCTGGACCTGCCGGCCATGCTGCCTGCAGGCAGCATCCTGAGTCCGGACTATGAAATCATCGCCCGCAACAAAGTGGAGCAACTCTACCGTTACCGTATGCGATCCTACCCTCATTACATCCTGGCTTCAAACGCACCACCAGCCTTACAGGTTTACTTGCAATTGCCAGAAAACACTGGCCCGCGTGCGAGGGCCCTCGCCCTGAAAATGCTGCAACAGGCCGGTAGTAAAAGTGCCCTGCTGGAGCAGATCCTGCAATATTTTCGCCAACAACCTTTTTACTACACCCGCCAGCCACCCTTGCTGACCGGTGATCCCATTGATGAATTTCTCTTCGACAGCCGACGGGGTTTTTGTGAACATTATGCCGCCAGTCTGGTGTTTTTATTACGGGCTGCAGGGATACCGGCACGTGTTGTGACCGGTTATCAGGGTGGTGAGATGAACCCGCTGGGTAATTATTTTATCGTACGCCAGGCCGACGCCCACGCCTGGACGGAAGTATGGCTGGCCGGGAAAGGCTGGCAAAGGGTCGACCCGACGGCGGTCATCCCGCTGTCAAGAATTGAAAATCAACTCGACAGATTGCGCATCGCCCCGGGTCAGATCTCCAGCCTGTCAGCGGGCTGGGCGTATCAGGCCTGGCGTCAGCTGGGCTTTGGCTGGGATCGGGTCAACCGGGCCTGGAATCAGTGGATTATCAATTATAACAATCGCCGACAGCAGAATTTTCTGACCAGACTACTGGCCAACTTCGGATTTTCCGACATCGACTGGCAAACCCTGATGAACAGTCTGCTGGTCTCGCTATTTATCCTATTTGGAGTCTATGCCTGGTGGCTGCTACGAACTGCTGTCAAACCACCAACCGATCCGGTCCAGCGCTGTTATGAGCGCTTCTGTCACAAACTCTCAAGACATGGTCTGTCCATTCGCCGGGCCGAGGGCGCCTTGAGTTTTGGTCAGCGTGTCATGGAACGCTGGCCTGAACAGCATCAAGCCATCAGTCATATCACGACGCTTTACAATCGTCTGCGTTATGCGCTCCGCTCAGACCCGGAGGACCTGCAGCAATTACAGACCGCAGTGCGTCACTTTCGACCTGCCCGCAAACACTAACACATAAAAAAGCCGGAGTTTTTAGCTCCGGTTTTTTTGACCTGCAGAGGATGTCAGGCCATGGCCTGCTGCATAAATTTGCCGATCTCCGCAGGATTACGGGTCACCCGTATCCCGGCAGCTTCAAGCGCAGAGATCTTTTCCGCTGCAGTGCCTTTACCACCGGAGATGATCGCACCGGCATGACCCATGCGTTTGCCCGGAGGTGCCGTAGCCCCTGCAATAAAGCCGACCACAGGTTTACTCATGTGTTGCTTGACCCAGGCCGCACATTGTTCCTCATCCGTGCCGCCGATTTCCCCACAGATCACGACGCCTTCAGTTTCCGGATCATCGTTAAACAGCTTGATGACATCGAGGTGTTTCATGCCATTGACCGGATCGCCACCGATACCGACACAGGTGGACTGCCCAAGACCGAGGGCTGTTAATTGCCCCACCACTTCGTAGGTCAGTGTTCCGGAGCGGGAAATGACACCGATCGGGCCTTTCTTGTGAATATAGCCAGGCATGATACCGACCTTGACTTCATCGGGTGTGATCACGCCGGGGCAATTTGGTCCTACCAGATAGCTACTCGATGCCTGCATTTTCTGCCGACTGACAATCATGTCCTTGACCGGCACCCCCTCGGTAATGCAAATGACCAGTTCAATCCCGGCAGCAACGGCTTCATCAATTGCGGCCGCAGCATAGGGTGGCGGCACATAAATTACCGAGACATTGGCACCGGTCTGGCTGCGGGCTTCGGCGACCGTATTAAATACCGGCACCCCTTCGACCACTTGCCCGCCCTTGCCCGGTGTTACCCCGGCAACATAGCAGGCTTTGCCATTGGCATAGGCGATACTGTGACGGGTATGAAAACTTCCGGTTTTACCGGTAATCCCCTGAGTGATGATCCTGGATTCCTTGTTAAGAAGAATAGACATCGATCATTTCCCTCCAGCTGCTTGTACAATTTTTTGTGCAGCATCCGCCATATCGGTTGCTGTGATCAGACTCAGACCAGATTCGGCCAGTATTGCCAGGCCTTTTTTCACATTCGTACCTTCCAGTCGAACCACCAGGGGCACATTGAGACCGGTTTCCCGGGCTGCCGTAACCAGGCCTTCAGCGATGACATCACAGAGCATGATGCCACCAAAAATATTCACCAGAATCGCTTTTAAACCCGGGTTTTTCAGCATAATTCGAAATGCCGCGGTCACGGTGGTGGCCGTAGCGCCGCCACCGACATCCAGGAAATTGGCTGGCTCACCGCCATACAGTTTGATAATGTCCATGGTCGCCATGGCCAGACCTGCACCATTGACCAGACAGCCGATATTGCCATCCAGTGCAATATAGGAAAGACCAAATTTTGCTGCTTCGATCTCCAGGGCATTTTCTTCATCCAGATCCCGTAAATCGGTAATCTCCGGATGACGAAACAAGGCATTGTCATCAAAATTAATCTTGGCATCGAGTGCAACGACGTGTGAATCTCCGGTCAGCACCAATGGGTTAATCTCTGCCAGAGAGGCATCCTTGTCCCAGAACAGCAGATACAGGCGCTGGATCAGGGTGGCAGCTTCATTCTGGGCAACTTCGGGAAAGCCGACTGCACGAGCCAGTGTCAACGCCTGTTCTTCGGTCATCCCGGTCGCCGGATCAACAGAAATCTTGTGAATTTTTTCTGGAGTTTTGGCGGCGACTTCCTCAATTTCGGTACCACCTTCGGAACTGGCCATCACGGTAACCCGTTGCGCAGCCCGATCCACAACCATACCCAGATAGTATTCCGAAGCAATATCGGCACCTTCTTCAATCAACAACCTTTTTACCAGACGACCTTCGGGTCCGGTCTGGTGTGTTACCAGAGTCATCCCGAGTATTTCATTGGCAAAAGCCCGGACTTCTTCGATCGATTTAGCGACTTTGACCCCACCACCTTTACCACGGCCACCGGCGTGAATCTGTGCCTTGACGACCCAGACCTTGCCACCGAGGTGTTCGGCTGCAGTCACTGCCTCTTCTACAGAAAAACAGGCCACACCCTGAGGTACTGCCACATCATATTCACGTAACAGGTCCTTGCCCTGATACTCATGAATTTTCATAGACGACTCCTTCGGTCAGATTACACACTTATAGTCACTCACTCCGGACTACCCACTCCGGCTGTCGGGAACTCAACGACGCTGCAAACCGGACACAAAATCTCCCGCCTGCGTAACAATGAATTGCAGGAAACACGCAGCACAGTTGGTAATACATAATCCGGCGGGACCCTAATTATAGCGCTACAGGCCTCGATTTCCTATAGAGAATGGATATTGCAGGAAGCCGTCGCTTACACAGAATTCCCAACCCTGCTACTCTGCTCCAGAATTGTTATTCCAGGAGTATATTGTCATCCTCGCGAATGCGGGGATCCAGAATGCCTGGCATTAAACGTGGATTCCCGCCTTCGCGGGAATGACGAAACCATCTGGGAATGACGAAACTATCTGGGAATGACGAAACCATCTGGGAATGACGAAACTATCTGGGAATGACGAAAGCTATTGGGAAATGACGAA
>CAZTLH010000037.1:0-12065 GCA_964614335.1 uncultured Gammaproteobacteria bacterium | reverse complement strand
AGTCAGGTTTCATCCAGATGACCCAATTGGTCGCCAGAGACCTGTGATTGCATACTGACTACAGAAGTTTTAATGCTTTTTGATATGGCAGGTACTTTGCCGAATTCAGTTGCAAGTTTTTTTAAGACTGTCTCAGATTCGAGGTCAGCTCTTTCATGTTTTTATTGGATGTACGAATGAGCAAGAGCGATCTTTTTAGTGTTTGGTATGATTTTTCTGCATTTGACACCTGAAGTTGAGAATTTGACATCGCGCTTGTTGCCATGGTCGAGGCGTTATTGGTCAGTCGATTTGCAATCTTCCAGGTGTTGGCCTGAATTTGACTGGACAAGACGATCAAGCGTTGCCCCCGGTCGACGATTTTTGTTCGTAATGCCGGGTCTGATTTACTGTTTTCAAGCTTTGAAAGTTTGCGCAAGTCGCTCAGATAGGGTCGTAGTTCATGTTTCAAGGCGATCAGTAGCTTGAAGTCACCAGGTGAGCCCTGGACTTTATGCAAAGTGCCGGTAATGGTCACGATTCTTTTGAAAATAATTTGCACATTTGATTTGATTTTGCTTAAGGTTTCTGCTTCGCCGTTGAGCAATTGAAAGTAACCTACATAAGACTCAAGCATTTTTTGATTGATATCTTCGGAAGATCGCAGCATTTCCTCAATGCGCCCAGTAACCAGGGTGAGATTGTTGGCAATAGCTTTTGATGTGTTGCCGAGAGTCTGTATGCCGTCGCGCTGTTGTGCGGCGCTGATTTCCAAAGTATCGAGTTTGGAATTGATAAGGCCGATAGTTTTAGTGCCTTGCTGAAGTGACTGGTTCAGCTTGCCTAGTTTAGCAAGCATTTTTGTAGTCTGAGCCAGGTCATCAACTTGTGATGTCATATTTCTCAGTGTGGCAATTGCAGCAGTCATGCTGTTGCGAACACCAACCGCCTGTGAACTGACGAACTTTAGTCCGTCTGCCAAATGGTTTGTGCCGACGATGGCAATTCCACTACTGAGTAATAACAGCAGCACAATTGTGATAAAGCTGGTGTTGATGAAAAATACAATGGATTGAAATTTCTCTTTTCTGATGATCATTGAGCACCTTTGGCTTGAGGTTGAAATGCCCTTGGGGTCGATACGCAATAGTATATTCTATTGCTTGAAAATGACATCATGGTATCGGCTGCTTCTTGTCAATCTGTAGGGATCATTGATAAAATATCAAGAGTGTATTTCTCAAAATGGAAGCTGTCAGGGCTATAACTTTTCGTTGGTTTGTTCTGTGGTTTGTTAGCTAACTCAAGTTCCACACATTTGATTTTGTGACAACATGGTAAATATGCCTTATCTTTTTGAAAAATATATTCTTATTTTGACCTGAAATCGACCTTCGTCCTGAGTTAATTTTGTATGGATTTACTATGAATCAGACAAACCACTGAAAAAATATCCTGAACACTTGGCTACTTCACTCATTGGCTGTCACAGAACGGTGATACTTCAGACTGCTAGTTAGTACGGATATAAAAAGGCGTATTGTCGTTATTTAAAAGGAACAGCATCATACATAGATTTGCCGACAGAATTGACCGTATCCCGATGTCCCAGACGTTGGCCATGGCAGCCAGGGAACGGGAGTTGCGTGCAGCAGGGCAGGAGATTATCAGTCTCAGCCTTGGGCAGCCCGATTTTCAGACCCCGGACTTTGTCAAGACGGCCTCCAAGCAAGCTATCGACGATAACTACAATGCCTATCTTCTACGAAACATCAGAAATATTATTGTCTAAAGCTTTCGTGATAATTGCATACATTGTCCAAAGCTGAATTTCCAGAGCTACTTTGAGATAAATTCTTTAACCTCGGAGCTTGATAGCAATAGACGAATATGGCGGGCGGGAACACCAAAGTTGGAGCCGCCATATTCGGGCATAATGGCTGTATTGACGCCAATCACCTTGCCGCTGCTGTCGAGTACGGGGCCGCCGCTGCCACCGTGGGTTGTTTCGGCGTCATAAACCAGG
This sequence comes from uncultured Gammaproteobacteria bacterium, assembly GCA_964614335.1. Classification (GTDB taxonomy): domain Bacteria; phylum Pseudomonadota; class Gammaproteobacteria; order Arenicellales; family DRJH01; genus DRJH01. The sequence continues at coordinate 10,060 of CAZTLH010000037.1, read as the reverse complement.
GTGGCATTCGAGACCTGGCCGATGATACCACGGCTTGCCAGCGGGTGAATCAGCTTCTCTTTGGCCAGTGCGGCGGCGATGGACCAGAACTCGGGTTTTCCGGATTTTTGTAAACGTCCGATGAATGCTTCACCAGCCTGTACCAGCATGGATTTGAGGCCGGTCGGATAGCCCATAACGATCACTTCGTCACCCGCCTTCGGCTCCTTGCTGCTGATTTTCAGATATCGGGCCGTACCCTTGATGTCACTGCACAATAGGACTGCTAGATCAGCGGTATCGCTGGCTTTGAGGAGTTTGACCGGGCAGGGCTTTTCGACACCCGGTATATAACCGATGAGTTTGATCAACCTGGGTTCCATGCCTTCTGTTGCGGGAGTTTTGGAGCCTGCATCCTTGGACCAGGGCAAGGCGACATGACGGTTTGTTAGCAGTGCTCCTTTTGCGCTGATCAGGAAACCGGTCCCGGAATATTGTCGTTGTGCGATCGGACCCTTGCCTTCCAACGTCAACATCGGTTGGCCAAGCGGGTTCAGTATCGGCCGTCCCTGAGAATTGACTGCATAACGCAGCATGCGTTTGGTTTTTGTTTCCTGGAAACCGTAAGAACCCTGAATAAATGCCACCATCGGTGCTGACCTGGATATCACCTGCGCGCTGATATGGCTGGATTGTTCGAGTTTCCCCAGACGTTCGTTGGCTGAGGACAACTGATGACCGAGCTCCTGACGCAGTACTTTTAAATCACTGGCCTGCAAAGATTCCTGACGGGTGCGGCTCAGGTCATTGGCGAATGACTGCAGTTGTATTGCATCGCTATTCACTTGCTGTTGCAGTTGTCGATTACTGCCTATTTGAACGTATGTGGTGACAATCAACGCAACCAGGACCAGGATCACCGCAGCCCGAAACAGCATTGTGGTCCGTACGGTGAGGTCACGTAACAGGGCTGTAAATGCATTCTGCATCCGTTGAGGCATGGGTTTGCGGCTTGTGCGGGTGTAGTCGACACAATCATTGACGATTTCACCCAGAGACTTTTTTACCGGGCTGTGATTTTGATAAAGCAAGTACCTAGAAAGTGGTCCATTTTCGCCAAATTCGACCAGGTCACGCGCAACAAGTTTTTTGGCCTGGGTATGGTCGCCATTAACCCACAAAGGATGTTCTTCACGTGCCTCGAGCTCAAAGGTTTGTTCCGATCGGTGTAACCGTGCGACGACGATTTCATCAGTCGTTGTGGCGTCAGATTCGACGATGTGGATGGTATGGTCATTTTGCAGGCAAATATCCAGTGTGCTGCCGCTGATCCAGGTAGTTGCTCCTCTGGCCGGCCCTGTTAAATGCTCAAATGCCGCAGTAATAACGGGATTGTTGACTGACTGTTCGTCCGCTTTGTCCATTCGCTTACTTTATCGCATAGTTGAAGTGAGAGAAATGCTTTCCAGTAAATAAGACCATGAAATTCTTGTAATGTTCAGTAACAGAGCAGATGGTATTGTTCGCTATTCGTCTTCAAGGTGGAATTTCGATCGCAGTTGTTTTTGTTTGCCTTGTTGTATTTTTTTGTCGAGTCGTTTGCGTTTTGCCGCCTTGCTGGGTGTGGTCGGATGACGTTTCTTTTTTACCGTCAAAGCCTCGCGAACCATAATCTGTAACCGGGTCAGTGCATCCAGCCGATTCTGCTCTCGGGTCCGGAAACGGCCGGCCTTGATGATAATAATCCCGTCAGTTGATATCCGCTGCCCGGATAAGCCCAGCAGTTTTTGTTTGCAATCCTGTGGAAGTGATGAGGCTGCAATATCAAAACGAAGATGTATCGCCGATGAAACCTTGTTGACATTCTGGCCGCCAGGCCCCTGGGCGCGTATCGCCAGTAACTCGATTTGATGCAGTGGAATCTGAATATGAGCATTGATATGGAGTTCGTTCATGTACAATGTGCCGGGTTAGCGGTGGCTCCTGATGTTGGTTGCATGTTGTTAAAGTAAGGAAACGAATATGGAAAAATTAATTATAACGTTGTCGATGCTTGGCAATGTGCCGACCAAGGAAAAAAACCCGACCACACCGGTGACCCCCGCAGAAATCGCAGACACACTGGAAGAGTGCTGTGCACTGGGTGTCTCAGTGGCGCACATCCACGCCCGGGATGAACAACAACGGCCGACCCATTCGCGTGCGGTATACAAGGCGGTACTGGATGAAATCGCCCGTCGCGATATCAATGTGATCACCCAGTTATCGACCGGTGCTCGTGGTGGTGAGAATACTGTGGAAAGTCGAGGGCAGATGCTGGATCTCGATTGTGAGATGGGGAGTCTGGCGACCGGCTCATCAAACTTTCCGTCTACAGTGAATGCCAATAGTCCCGATCTGGTCACGGCCATGGCCACGAAAATGCTTCAAAATGGCCTCAAGCCCGAAATAGAGGCATTTGACGTGGGCATGATCGACAATGCGGCTTTTCTTGCCAGCAAGGGTATCCTGCAGAAACCATTGCACTTTAATCTGGTCATGAATGTCCCGGGTTCGATCAAGGGCACCCCACGCAACCTGCTGTATATGGTGGAGTCACTGCCAGCGGGCTCGACCTGGACAGTTTCTGCTATCGGTCGATCACAGCTCCCGTTACTGGCCATGGCCATCATTCTTGGTGGTCATGCAAGGACTGGGCTGGAAGATGTCTTGCAAATGCCGGATGGGCGCCAGGCCACCAATCGACTGCTGGTTGAACAGGTCGTCGAACTCGCCCGGGTACTCGGTCGGGATATCGCCACACCCGATGAGGCCCGTCAGATCATGGGGTTGCCACCACGTTGAGGTAAATATTCGGCCAGCCCATCCACTTCATGAAAAAAACTTCGGTGTCAGGAGTAAATAGAACTGTCCCCATAAAGCTGATTGCAAAATCAGTTGAAACGACGCAGGGTCACGAGTCTTCGATTCATCTCTGAGATGAGCTGCCCCGTCATGCGATCGTCGAACCCGATAACAGAGGCATCGGCGATGTGTTGATCGACGCGCTCTGAGAGCTCACTGAGCCTTCGTTGCGACAATGACGCTGGGACACCAAAGCGGACGGCAAACTCAACGAGAAATCGGCCACGAAGATTGGCGTTCCTGCCGTCCAGCTTTAGTGCCATATGCTGGTCCAACGGATATGGAATTGTCGACACTACATCGTAGACCGGTGTCGGCATAACAAGCCGCTCTTCTTTCAGCCACTGGACTGAGTGGTTTTTGGCATGCATATCCCCATTGCCTATGATCCAGCTAAACGCGACCTGCTTAACGAGATCCATGATCGAAGCCTCGCGTGATGAAGTGACTTCAACCAGACGTCTGGCAATGTCATTGATACTGATCCGGTACTTATCAGCAGGCCACCTGTTCAACAGTTGACAGGCGTCTTCCTGGGCAATCCGCTGCACATAAGAATTTGCATTTTTTGCTGACTTAAGTCTGCGGTCGAAACGCTCCACCAATAGCCCGCTTACGCCATCACGATCATGGATCACTTCAAATCGTGGCACTTTCAGGCCCGCATGTTTAGCGAGACCCAGGCAGAATGCTTCGTTTTCAACCAGGCGCGGAAAGGCAGGTGGGTTGAGTTTCAGAATCGCTGGCCCACTTGCTCCCGTGATAGGGAATGACATCATTGCGTCTGACAGCTTGTTCTGCACACCCGGCAGGGCGTGGTCCAGTTGTGTTGCCGCTGGGTCGATTGAACGCTCAAATAACGCCTGAAAAGAGACTTCTGCTGGAATAGCTGGCTGGGTTCGAGGCCTCGCGGAAGGCTGCGACCCATGTGGGACGACATAAATATCTCCAATTGCGTCTTCACCGACGGCGAGCAGCAGGGAGAGCTCATCATCGGGTGAGGTCTTGACCGCGTTGACCACTGCAAGAAGACGCGCTCCCTCTGGAAGCAGGCCCGCGAAAAAAGCGGGTACAGCACCCGCACCGGTAACGTACGGCGCTGCCCGGACAGGCAAGGTGGAAGCCACCGCATCGTTGCTACTGACGATGTAATCGTGGGTATACTTGAAAGATACACCCTCGCCTGTTCTGGTCAGGTGGCCCGCTAACTGATCTTGTTTGTAAACATCTGCAAGGTCGATAGCCTTGGCATCTGACGGCTTCATGAATGACCGTGCTCATAACGCGGCGTGACCTGCAAGTCGAGACCTACCACCGCCGCTACGTGTGCCACCGTTGCAACAGCGACGGCATTGTTGCCGGCCTCAACGCGGCTGATCGTCTGGCGTTGAAGCCCGGCGATCTCTGCGATGTCCTGTTGGGTCATGCCAATTCGCTTTCGGCGGGTTCGGATCGCCGTACCAATCGTCTTTATAGTGTTCGCTGTATCATACATTACTTGCCATGGTATACATTTTTAAACCATAGTCAATTTATTTGTTCGCTAAAGAACACATTTACTCTGAAAAAGAGTATCAGAGTGCTTTAATTAACAAAATGTTCGCTGTAAGATACCGAGTCCTGTACCTGTGGGCGTCGCTCAACTTCCAAAGTGCTCATTACCAAGCCTCCAAGAGCAAATCTCTGTTCTTGATTACCATTGACTCCAGCCTTTCTCAGTTCCTTAGGTGGTGTCACTGACCGCCTAATTCACCTGATAACACCCAATCGCTGCTGAATTAATTCAGTTGCCAGATTTCGTTCACGTGGCCGACTAAGCTGCATGGCATCGACCAAAGCCAATGCGGTGCTCTCTACACTCCCTCTATTCAAACTGCAACATTCACAACCGACAAGCAACAAGCGAAGAGATTCAACAAGCGCTCAGGCAGCTAACTCAAAACTGACAAGATCACCATGGCGCATACCATTTACTTTGTATTATCTGTGGCATTGGCCCTTTTTCTAGATTGTGTCGAGAAGATTGTTGCTACCTGTCAGCACCACTTTACGACCCTTGTGAATGGACAAATTGTTGGTATTATGGGCGTTGGTCGTCGCTAGTGCTGAAGTGGTCATGCTAAGCTGGTATTCTGTAGTGGTTCAGTGCCTCGGACAGCCTCCTGGGATTCGTTGTGAACATTGATGAAGGATTTGATCGTGTGTGATATACCAACCTTGCGAAGGGTGTTGCGGGACAGTCAGGTGATCGCTGTGGTGGGTCTGTCGGCGCGCTGGCATCGACCCAGTTATTTTGCCGCCAAATACCTGCAGGAAAAGGGCTACCGGATTATACCGGTGAATCCCAATTACGAAGAAATTCTGGGTGAAAAATGTTACCCGGACCTTTCCATGATCCCCGAAGCGGTCGATGTGGTGGATATTTTTCAACGTTCGGTAGCGGTGCCGCCATTTGTCGATCAGGCCATAAAGATTGGGGCCAGGGTGGTCTGGATGCAACTGGGTGTGATCAATGAGGCCGCTGCAAAACGGGCCCGGGCGGCGGGCCTGGAAGTCGTCATGGATCGTTGCATGAAAATCGAACATGCCCGCCTCTTCGGTGGACTCAATTTTATCGGTGTCAATACTGGCGTCATCTCTTCCCATCGACCACTGTAATCGAAAAACAGGAAAACAGGAATACCGGAGTGAACCATGGCTGATCATCAATTTGGCTTCGAGACCCGCTGTCTGCATGCCGGCCATGTGCCGGATGCCGCCACAGGCTCGCGTGCAGTGCCCTTGTATCAAACGGCTTCCTATGTTTTTGACAGCACCGAACAGGCCGCCAGTCTGTTTAATTTGCAGACATTCGGTAATGTCTATTCGAGACTGTCGAATCCTACCACGGCCGTGTTTGAAGAACGCATGGCCAGTCTCGAAGGGGGCCGGGCCGCGGTGGCAACCGCCTCCGGAATGGCCGCGCAGATGGTGGCACTGCTTACCTTGCTGCAAAACGGGGATGAAGTGGTGGCCGCGCGGACACTGTATGGTGGCACCTACTCACAGTTGGCCGTGACCTTTGAACGTATGGGCATTACCACGACCTTTGTCGATCCGGATGATCCGGAAAACTTTCGTCGCGCTATAACTGAGAAAACCCGTGTGGTCTATGCCGAGACCATCGGCAATCCGCTCAACAATGTGCTGGATATCGAAGCGGTTGCGGCCATCGCGCATGACAACGATATCCCCTTGTTGATCGACAATACCTTTGCTTCGCCGTATTTGTGTCGGCCCTTCGAATTCGGTGCCGACATCGTGGTGCATTCTGCCACCAAGTTTATCTGTGGTCATGGCACCTCGATCGGTGGTGTGGTGGTCGAGTCCGGTCACTTTCCCTGGGATAATGGCAAGTTTCCCTCGATGACCGAACCTTCCCGTGGTTATCATGGTGTGCGTTTTTATGAAACCTTTGGTGACTTCGGTTTTACCATGAAGTGCCGTACCGAAACCCTGCGCACCCTGGGCCCGACCCTGAGTCCCTTCAATGCCTTTTTATTCCTGCAGGGTCTGGAGACCCTGCCGATCCGGATGCAACGGCATTGCAGTAATGCGCTGGCTGTGGCTCGGCATCTGGAACAGCATCCGCAGGTGGCCTGGGTCAAATTTGCCGGTTTGCCGGAGAATCCCTATCATGGACTGGCGGCCCGATATTTACCGGCCGGTGCCGGTTCGGTGCTGACCTTCGGGGTCCAGGGCGGGCAGGCAGCAGGTGTGCGCTTTATCGAAAATGTCCAGTTCCTGAGTCATCTGGCCAATATTGGCGATGCCAAGACTCTGGTGATTCATCCGGCCTCGACTACCCATCGTCAGCTTTCACAAGCGGAACAGGAGCAGGCGGGTATCAGCCAGGAAATGATCCGGATTTCGGTGGGTCTGGAAACCCTGGAGGATATCCTCTGGGATATTGATCAGGCGCTGGAAAAGGCCACCACCGAGTTTTGATCTAAAAGATAACGCACGAACAAGGGGATTGCCATGGGTTGTTGCCATTATTATGAATTTACCGAACAGGGTGAGCAGGTGTTCAGTGTCGATGTGTCTGCCATCAAGTTTGGACCGGGCGCATTGGCCGAGGTTGGTGAGGATGCCCGGGAACTGGGTCTGCGACGGCTGGCACTATTTACCGACGTGCGGGTAATGCAGTTGCCCGCCTTTGAGACCCTGCAACAAGCCTTGCGCAAGGCCGGTATCGATGTCGCCGTCTATGAGGAAGTGCAGGTCGAGCCCACCGATGCCTCCTTTCAAAAAGCCAGTCGTTTTGCCCAGGAAGGACAGTTCGACGGCTTTATCTCCCTGGGTGGCGGCTCGGTGATGGATACCTGCAAGGCGGCCAATCTTTACAGTACCTACCCGGCGGATTTTCTGGCTTATGTCAACCGGCCATTGGGTCAGGGGCTGGCGGTGCCGGGGGCCCTGAAACCCCATATCGCCTGCCCCACCACTTCCGGGACCGGTAGTGAATGTACCGGGGTCGCGGTTTTCGATTTTCTCGAGCAAAAGGTCAAGACCGGCATTGCTTCACGGCAACTGCGGCCTACCCGGGCGGTGATTGATCCGACCGTTACCGCCAGTCTGCCAGCCAATGTGGTGGCCGCCAGTGGCTTCGATGTGCTTTGCCATGCGCTGGAATCCTATACAGCCCGCCCATTCAGTGTTCGTGACCGCAGCCTGTCGCCTGGCTTGCGACCGATGGGGCAGGGTGCGAATCCCTATAGTGATATGGGAAGTCGTGAAGCCTTGCGAGAGTCTGGAAAATATCTGCTGCGGGCCGTGGCGGACGCCCAGGATACGCAAGCACGTCATGGCATGATGTTTGCCGCTACCCTGGCCGGTATTGCCTTTGGTAATTGTGGTGTCCATGTGCCGCACGGCATGTCCTACTCCGTTGCCGGTCTGGTACGGGATTTTCAACCTGCCGGCTACCCGGATACGGAACCGATGTGTCCACATGGCATGTCGGTCATTGTCAATGCACCGAGTGCTTTTCGTTTTACCGGCCAGGCCTGCCCGGATCGTCACCTCGAAGCCGCCGCCTTGCTGGGGGCAGATATCAAGGGCGCGACTGTCACGGATGCCGGAGAAATGGTCGCCCAAACGCTGGAAAAAATGATGCAGGCGACCCATATGCCCAATGGCGTCGGGGGTGTGGGTTATGGCGAGACCGATATACCAGCCCTGGCCGCAGGTGCCATTGCCCAGCAACGGTTGTTGCAGAATTCTCCACGACCAGTGGATGAGCAGATTCTGGCCGGGCTTTATCGTAATGCCTTGTCTTATTGGTAAACCACAAGAACAGGAAAAAGGAGTACGAAACATGCAGTTGTTATCCAGTGCAAGCGGGGATTTTGCAGCGATTCGAAAACAATTTTCGTGGCAGGTACCCGCGCGATTTAATATCGCGACGGCCGTCTGTGATCGACACGCGGACGGCCGGGGAGACACCGCGATCTTTTGGGAAAGTAGCGATGGCAGACAATTACAGGCCAGCTTTGATTTACTGCAACAACAGGCCAATCGTCTGGCCAATGCACTGCAGGCAGCCGGTGTCAAGGCGGGTGACCGGATCGGGATCATATTGCCACAACGGATTGAAGCGGTAGTCGCGCATATTGCCAGTTATAAACTCGGTGCCATCGCCTTGCCGCTGGCGGTCATGTTTGGTGGGGATGCATTGCAATACCGGTTACAAAATAGTGGTGCACGGGTTGCTCTGGTGGATGCCTCACGTCGTGAAGTGGTGGAATCACTGAAACCGGAGTTACCGGATCTGGAACTCATTATCGATTGTGATGAAGAAGGCGGAGAGACCAGTTACAACACCCTGTTATCACGTGGATCTGATCAATTTGTGACGGCTGATACTTTTGCCAATGATCCGGCATTGCTGATTTATACCTCGGGTACGACCGGCCCGCCGAAGGGCGCACTGGTGGCGCATCGCTCGTTGATCGGGAATCTGACAGGTTTTGAGATGTCACAGAATTTCTTCCCTCAGGCACAGGATGTGACGTGGACGCCCTCGGATTGGGCCTGGACCGGTGGCCTGCTCGATGCTCTGCTGCCATCGTTGTATTACCGTCGCCCGGTGCTGGGTTATATGGCTCGTGGTTTTGATGCCGAAAAAGCCTGCGACTTGATGGTCCGTTATCGGGTGACGAATACTTTTCTGGCCCCCACGGCATTAAAAATGCTGCGTCAATTGGGGGATATTCGCCAGCAATATGATTTGAGTTTGCGGGGCATCATGTCGGCCGGGGAACAGGTCGGTGAAGAGCTGATTCACTGGGGGCGGGAGGTTCTCGGTGTGACCATCAATGAAATGTGGGGTCAGACCGAATTCAATTATCTGGTCGGTAATTCCCATACCGTGCTGCCGGTCAAGCCCGGCTCTATGGGTAAGCCTTATCCGGGGCATGAGGTCATGCCGATCGATGATGAAGGACAACCGGTAGCCATCGGAGAAGTTGGAGAACTGGCCGCACGTTGTGCCGGGGATCCGGTGATGTTTCTTGGTTACTGGCAAAACGATGAAGCGACACGCAGTAAAATTGTCGGTGACTGGTTTTTGACCGGTGATCTGGGGCGCCGCGATGAAGACGGCTATCTGTGGTTTCTCGGGCGTCGTGATGATGTCATCAGCAGCGCCGGCTATCGTATCGGCCCCGGTGAAATTGAAGACTGTCTGATCAAACACCCGGCCGTAGCACAGGCGGCGGTCATCGGCAGTCCCGATGAACTACGCGGCGAGATCATCAAGGCCTATGTGGTGTTGGCAACCGGTGAGGTGGCCAGTGCCGAGCAAAAAGCCAGTATCCAGCAGCATGTCAAACAGAATTTGGCCGCTTATGAATACCCGAGGGCCATCCGTTTTATCGACAGCCTGCCGATGACGACCACAGGCAAGGTCCGCAGACTCGACTTGCGGCGTATGGATCAGGAGGGACGGTGATTGGGCCGGGCTAATCCATTACTCTGGTGAGTGTGAGAGAAATACATGTTGCAGCATGAATTGCTTTGGCCTTTTTAAGCCTTGATGCATCCATTTAGATTGCTTTTGCATGAACATGTGGGTATTCTTAAATACTATCAAATAGTATGGAGTTGATGCTATGGCTAATTTACAGGTTAAATC
>CAZTLH010000036.1:0-12085 GCA_964614335.1 uncultured Gammaproteobacteria bacterium | reverse complement strand
CGACCAGGGCCAGCCAGAATATGTGAATATAGGCACTGCCCAGCAGGGAGATAAACAGGCGGTCACCACGGGTGGTGTTGAGACCGAGTATCCCTTGACGTGGGGCGCCACCGGGGCGACGCCATTCCCAGAGCATCATTACGGTCAAAGCCAGGCCAATAAAAATAAAGAAAATCGCCGTTTGCCAGGTCCATGCCATCCAGGTCAGATTCATGATGTTTGCCCTCAGACCCGGCCCAGGGCGAAGCCCTTGGCGATGTAGTTGCGGACGAAGTAAATCACAAAGGCCCCGGGGATGATGGTCAGTGCTCCGGCAGCGGCCAGCAACCCAAGCTCATAGCCGGCGGAACTGGCGGTACGGGTCATAGTGGCGGCAATCGGCTTGGCGATGACCGAGGTCAGGGTTTTGGCCAGTAACAATTCGACCCAGGAAAACATGAAACAGAAAAATGCCGCCACACCAATGCCGGAGAAGATATTGGGAATAAATATTTTGGTAAAAAATCGCCAGAATGAATAGCCATCGACATAGGCTGTTTCGTCGAGTTCCCTGGGCACACCGGACATAAAACCTTCCAGTATCCATACTGCCAGCGGAATATTGAACAGGGTATGAGCCAGTGCTACGGCGATGTGGGTATCAAATAAACCGATCGAGGAATAAAACTGGAAAAATGGCAGGGCAAAAATGGCCGGGGGTGCCATACGGTTGGTCAAGAGCCAGAAAAACAGGTGTTTGTCACCCAGAAAATGATAACGGGAGAAGGCATAGGCCGCCGGCAGCGCGACCGTCACCGAAAGGATGGTATTGATTCCGACATAAGTCAGGGAGTTGAAATAACCATTATACCAGGTTGGGTCGGTGAAAATCTTGATATAGTTTTCGAAGGTGAAGTGTTGTGGCCAAAGGGAAAAACTGCCGAGAATTTCATTGGTATTCTTGAACGACATGTTCAACAACCAATAGATCGGCAGCAGCAAAAAAAGAATATAGAGTGTGGGCACCAGCCATTTTGCCCGCCACTTCGACTGATTGCTGGCAGTAGTCATCAGTTTTCCTCGTTTTTCATGGTCAGGGTATAGAATAGCCAGGACACCAACAGGATAATCAGGAAATAGATCAGTGACATGGCAGCTGCCGGTCCGAGGTCGAATTGTCCCAGTGCCATCTTGACCAGGTCGATGGAGAGGAAGGTGGTGGTATTCCCGGGACCGCCACCGGTGAGAACAAAAGGCTCGGTGTAAATCATGAAACTGTCCATGAAACGCAACAAAATGGCAATGGTTAACACTCGCTTCATTCGGGGTAGTTCAATATAGCGGATCACGGCGAAGGTGCTGGCCCCATCGATCCGGGCTGCCTGATAGTAGGCTTCAGGGATGGATTGCAGACCTGCATAGGACAGCAGTACCACCAGCGAGGTCCAGTGCCAGACATCCATCAGGACCGTCGTAAACCAGGCAGCACCAGGTTGTCGGGTGAAGTTGTATTCGATCCCCAGGCCATTGATCATCCTGCCCAGCAGACCGGAATCCGGCAGGGCGAAAATATTCCACATGGCACCAACAACATTCCATGGAATTAATAGTGGCAACGACATCAGCACCAGACAGACCGAGACCCAGGGGCCTTTTCTCGGCATGGTCAGGGCAATGGCCACCCCCAGCGGGACTTCAATCAACAAGATGATTCCCGAAAATGCCAGTTGTCGCTGCAATGAACCAAATAAACGCTCAGAATGTACCACCTGGTCATACCATTTCAGGCCTTCCCAGAAAAATATATTATTGCCGAAGGTGTCCTGAACCGAATAATTGACCACCGTCATCAACGGGATGATGGCATTAAAGGCTACCAGCAGGATTACTGGCAGGACAAAAAACCAGGCTTTTTGATTTGAGGTCTTGGCGCTCATGGTGTCATCCTCACTGGACCAGCCAACCGTCGGCGTATAGATGGGTATGTTCGGCTTCGAAATGGAGTTGTGGGTTTTCCTGCATGATCTCCTCGTCTTCCGCCAGTAACAGCCGAATTGTTGATGATTCATGCCGGGTTTCAACGATTCGATGACGGCCGGTGTCACTGATGCTGATAATTTCAACCGGGATGCCATTTTTTGCGAAATGGATAAATTCCGGGCGTATACCAATCTGCAAGCTGGTGTTGTCGTCAGGTGCAGCGGTACTGGTGGTCGGGATCTGCTGGCCGGCATAGCAGGCGCTCTGATTCTCGACGGTGCAAGGCAGCAGATTCATTCCCGGTGAGCCGATAAAATGACCGACAAAGGTGTGCTGGGGTTTTTCAAACAACTCGATCGGTGTGCCAATCTGGACGATCATGCCTTCATGCATCACCACCACCTGATCGGCGAAGGTCAGGGCTTCGGTCTGGTCATGAGTGACATAAATCATTGTGGAACCGACTTTCTGATGCAGTTCCTTGAGTTTATAGCGCAACACCCATTTCAGGTGAGGGTCAATCACGGTCAGGGGTTCATCAAAGAGGATGGCATTGACATCGGGTCGGATCAGACCTCGACCGAGTGAAATTTTCTGCTTGCCATCGGCTGTGAGACCTGAGGCCCGTTTTGGCAGCATGTCTTCCAGATCCAGCATGGCAGCAATCTCACGTACACGACGCTCGGCTTCCGGGCCGGTAATGCCGCGATTACGTAACGGAAAGGCGAGATTTTGTTGCACAGTCATGGTGTCGTAAACGACCGGAAACTGGAAAACCTGGGCGATATTGCGCTGATCTGGGGTCAATGCTGTCACATCGGTGTCACCAAACCAGACTTTTCCTTCACTGGGTTGCAATAAACCGGAAATAATATTGAGCATGGTTGTTTTGCCACAACCGGAAGGTCCGAGCAAGGCATAGGCGCCACCATCTGTCCAGTCCAGACTCATGCCCTTGAGTGCCCAGTCTGCTTCAGTCAAAGGCTGTTTCGTATAACTGTGACGAATATCCTGTAATCGTATTTTTGCCATAGTCTGTCTGTGTTGCTGATTTCAGGGGCAGTTAGTGTGTGACCAGCTGATCGTGGTTGTCAAAATACAGGCATTGCCCGGTATGGATAAAAAATTCTGCCGTATCACCAACTGCGAAAGGATGAATGCCCTGTGACTGGGAAATCCATTTCTGGCCATTGACCTCAAAGTGAATGACGCTTTCCGAGCCACTGATTTCGGTGATCAGAATCTTGCCATTGATGGATACCGCACCCGCTTTCTTTTTGAATGGTGTGATATGGTGCGAGTGTATCCCCATGGTGTAGCGACCATCCGGCATGTCACGCTCCGGATCACCTAATGACCATTTTACCTCGCTGTCGAGAATCATGGTGTCGCCCTGTTTGCTGACACCTGCGGTGTTGATGGGTGGGTCGGCAAAAACCTGGGCGCTACGCAGGTCACGTGGCTGGCGATAAATTTTGGCTGTGGGTCCGAACTGGGTTACCTGACCTTGATAGAGCGTCGCGGTATAGCCTCCAAGCAACAAGGCTTCACTGGGCTCGGTGGTGGCATAGACCACGATACTGCCACGATCTTTAAATAATTTTGGAAGTTGGTCACGAAGCTCTTCGCGCAGCTTGAAATCAAGATTTGCCAGTGGCTCATCGAGCAGTACCAGTTCGGCGTCCTTGACCAGTGCGCGGGCCAGCGCGGTGCGTTGTTGCTGACCACCGGATAGTTCATTGGGTTTGCGTTGCAAAAGCGGGCCCAATTGCAGCAGGTCGGCGGCTTGTTGCACACGTTTGTTGATCTCGGCTGCGGCCATGCGGGTTACGCGCAGCGGCGAGGCAATATTTTCAAATACGGTAAAATTTGGATAATTGATGAATTGCTGGTGAACCATGGAGACATTGCGTCGTTGCACACGAACACCGCTCACATTGACGCCATTGAACCAGATTTCGCCGGCAGTGGGTTTTTCCAGACCTGCCATCAATTGTAACAATGTGGTTTTGCCGGACAAGGTGGTGCCCAGCAGGATCGTAAACTCGGCATCCGGAAGTACCAAATCAGTCGGGTAGATGTGGGTCAGGGCGCCAACCCGTTTTTCCACGGCTTTGAGTTCAAGCGTCATCGAGTATTCATTCCCGGTGTGTCAATCGATCGTGTGTTGGTCTTGTAGCAGGATCGGTGATGTAACGTCGTTGGGGTGTACATCATCAATGAGGAACCCGGGGAATGTTGTACATCCCCCGGGTCGGTTACTCACTGTATCGGTCAGTATCTCGAAGGAACCAGATTCTCAGTTCTTACAGAGAGGACTGGCCGAAAGGGCTATTGTCAGCCTTTTTTCCAGCGTTTGATCAACTCATCATAATCGATGGTCTCACCTTTGGGCTTCTCATTGGCCAGTTTGGCTTTTGGTGAACCCGGTTTGTTGAGCCAAACGGAAGGATCCACTTTCTTGTTCAAGCGAGGTCCACAGCCGCCGTAGACACCGGCTTTTTCATCTGCGGACTGCATCCGGGCCATGACCTGGTCCATTTCACCAGCCAGACGATCCATGGCCTGTTGCGGCGTGAAGACACCGGAATTGACATCGCCGATCTGCTGCCACCAGATCTGTGCCAGCTTCGGATAATCCGGTACATTGATACCGGTCGGTGTCCACAGCACGCGATCAGGTGAACGGTAAAACTCGATCAAACCGCCGAGCTTTGGTGCGCGGTCAGTAAAAGACTGGTGATTGACCGTACTCTTGCGAATAAAAGTCAGACCAACCTGGCTCTTGCGCACATCCACAGTTTTGGAGACGGCGAACTGGGCATATAACCAAGCAGCCTTACGGCGTTTTAGAGGTGTGGATTTGAACAGTGTCCAGGAACCGGCATCCTGATATCCCAGTTTCTGGCCTTTTTCCCAGTATGGGCCATGTGGAGATGGGGCCATACGCCACAACGGTTTTCCGGCATCATCGACGGTATTGTTGCCAGAGCTTTTTGGTGCCACCATGGCGGAGGTAAATGCCGAGTACCAGAAAATCTGTTGTGCCACATTACCTTGGGCCAGTGACGGCAGTGACTGATAGAAGTCGTAACTGGCAGCACCCGGAGGGGCGTATTTACGTAGCCACTCATCCCATTTGCGGATGGCATAGACGGCTGCAGGACTGTTGGCGCCACCACCACGGGAGACTGAAGCGCCGACCGGGTTACAGGATCCTTGTTCCATACGGATGCCCCATTCATCTACCGGCCGACCATTGGGCAGACCCTTGCTGCCTTCGCCAGCCATGGACAGCCAGGCATCGGTCATACGCCAACCCAGATCCGGAGCGCGTTTGCCATAGTCCATATGGCCGTAGATCTTCACGCCATCGATGGTTTTGACATCTTCGGTGAAGAATTTGGCAATGTCTTCATAGGCGGACCAGTTCACCGGGACGCCCAGAGCATAGCCATATTTGGCCTTGAACTTTGCTTTCAGGTCCGGCCGGTCAAACCAGTCCTTGCGGAACCAGTACAGATTGGCAAACTGCTGATCCGGTAATTGATAGATCTTGCCATCGGGTCCGGTGGTAAAGGAAATACCCATGAAATCCTTGACATCGAGCATAGGGTCGGTGACATCCTTGCCGTCGCCTACCATCCAGTCGGTCAGATTGATGGCCAGTTTCATGCGCGAATGAGTGCCGATCAGGTCGGAGTCATTAATATAGCCATCGTAAAGGTTTCGCCCGGTCTGCATCTGGGTCTGTACCGCCTGCACGACCTCACCTTCGCCCAATACCTGGTGAATCACCTTGATTCCGGTGATTTCGGTAAAGGCTTTGGCCAGGGTTTTCGACTCATACTCATGCGTTGGTATGGTCTCTGACAGAACATGTATTTCCATTCCTTTGTAAGGCTTGGCGGCATTAATGAACCAGGCCATTTCTTTCATTTGATCGGCTTTTGATAGCACAGATGGTTGAAATTCCTTATTCACCCACTTCTCTGCCTCTGCCATACCGGCATATCCGGTGGTGGCATAACCGATGGCTGCAGCGGTTACTGCTGCGACCAAGACTTTAATTTTCATCTTATATCTACCCTCGATTGAATTATTGAACTGGATTGTTGCTATCCGAACTTCTTGTGTGCTTACTGACACATTGTCACTATTCGAAACACAACGTTTCGAACCTCGACTGTACACCGCAGGCCTTGCAATCGTCAAGCCATAGTCGCTGTTACTGAAAGTCTGTGAATCGTTATTCAATACAGAATTAATATCATAGTTATCAATTTATGAATATTCTTAAACTGCGGTGATACAACATCAACCGACAGAATAATTGACTCATTTGCGGCTGTCTCAATAAGGTATTGATTCCTACAGATATGTTGGATAAAGAAAATTATGTTGTAAAACGAAAATATTATGATCGATAAAATTATTCTTTATCTCGTATCTTTGTCCGTGTGTGAACTCATGGCATGGGATCATCCAGGTAGCTGTTCAATGTTATTATTTACACAATGATTTACACAATGACTTGCCATCTGAAAACATCTGACTTAAATTGAACTGAGGCGAAATCTCGTGATTCTGAGTCAGGTTTGTTCAGTTTTGCAGTGCCCGTAAAGAATTCAGCATCGTGACAGATTGCTGACCTTGTCGAAAAACTCCTGAAGAACTCTCAGGCCCAGGTTTATCGAGTGTGGGAATAGTCACAATCTCTGATGAATGATCATAGCCTGGCCTGGATAGCTTCATGAGGGTCAAGTGCTTTGTTCTGATTGTCTTGAATATTCGAATATGAATGTGAAATTGAAGGATTATTTGTTGTGAAGGAAGCCCTGAATCAACCAGAGTACGATTTCTTCTTTGAGCAGGCACCGGTGGCTTTATGGGATGAGGATTTCTCAGCCATCAAACGCTTCCTGGATCGGTTGCACGAGGAAGGGGTGCAGGATTTATCAGCGTACTTGGCTTGCCATCAAGGGGTCGTGGAGGATTGTGCCAGCAAAATCCACGTCAAACATGTCAATAAGGCCACCCTGAATCTGTATGCTGCGAATAATGAGTCGGAATTGCTGGATTCCCTGGACAAAACGTATACTGACAAGACCTATGCTGTATTGGCCCGGGAGCTGGTGGACTTCGATCAGGGCAAGACCGAGTTCAACTGCGAAGCTACGGTAAAAACTCTGGATGGGCGGCATCTTGATATCATCTTGCATGCGTCGATTGCACCCGGTCACGAGTCAAGCTGGGATCAGGTACTCGTTTCGATTACCGACATTCGTCGTCGCAAACAGGCAGAAGAAGAACTTCGGCAAGTCAACCGTCTGGCACGATTACAGAGTCAGTGCAACAAAGCCTTGATTGCTGCTGATAGCCAGACCCAGTATCTCGAGGAGCTTTGTCAGGACATTATCAAGATTGCAGGCTATAAGCTGGCCTGGGTTGGGCAGGCTGAGCATGATACGGCAAAAACGTTGGTTGTGATCGCCAGTGCAGGTGGTGAATCTGGCTATTTGCAGTCACTCAAAATCACCTGGTCCGATGAACCGTTTGGCCGTGGGCCGACTGGGGTTGCTATACGCAACGGTGAAATTGCCACTGCACAAAATAATTCCTGCGAGCTGAATTTTGCTCCCTGGCAACAGGCTGCGAACCGTTTTGGCTATAAATCTTCCATAGCACTGCCACTCCAATGTCGCGGAAAGATCTGGGGTGCATTGAATATTTATGCGGCATCAGCGAATGCCTTCAATGTTGCCGAAACAGACTTGCTAAAGGATTTGGCTGCGGATGTCAGCCATGGCCTCGAGGTCCTGGCTGACAGGAAGCAACGACACGAGACTGAACGGATCCTGCGTCGATATCGTCATATTCTATCCAGTACATCGGATATGCTGGCCATGCTGAGTCCTGACTATATCTATCTTTCTGCCAATAATGCCTATCTGCAGGCATTTGGCAAAACCCTGGACCAATTAGTGGGTTTATCCGTGGTCGATGTATTTGGCGAGGAGTACTTCAAGACCGTGATTCGACCTCATGGAGAACGTTGTCTTAAGGGTGAAACGGTCTATTTCACTACCTGGGCGGAGTACCCGATTCTGGGTCGGCGTTATATCGATGTTCATCATTATCCCTATATTGGTGTCGATGACCAGGTGGCCGGTATCGTGATGGGGATTCGTGATATCACCGATTATAAACAGGAGCAGGCCAAGTATCAATCACTGTTCCAGCACGCAAATGATGCCATATTTGTTCATGATCTCCATGGCAGGATTCTCGAAGTCAATCATCGGTCCTGTGAACTATTTGGCTACAGTCAGAGTGAGTGGCAACATTTAAATATTGCCGATTTGCACCATTCATCAGTCCTGGAAGCCTCGAAACAAGCCTTTGCCACAATACAGCAGCAAGGCCATGTGCATTTTGAAACCGAGATGATGGATAAGTCCGGCAGTGTGTTCCCGGTAGAGGTGTCTTCGAATCTCTTGCATCTCGGTAATGAGACCGTGGTACAGGGGCTGGTCAAGGATATTACCCAGCGGAGAGTGCATGAGCAGACCCGGCAACAATTGTTGAAGCAGACCCGGCAAATCATCGATACCGCACGTGATGCTTTTGTCAGTATGGATGCCAACGGTTTGATTACTGACTGGAATCCGACGGCAGAACAGATATTTGGCTGGAGCAGGGAACAGGTTCTTGGCAGCAGTATGGCCGATACCCTGATCGCTCCCAGTCACCGAATTGCCCATAAGCAGGGCCTGAAGCATCTGCTTGTTACCGGTCAGGGGCGGATCAACGGTCATCAGATAACCGGTTCGGCATTGCACAGTGATGGTCATGTCTTTCCGGTCAGGCTGTCGGTTGCCGCAGTAGAACAGGATGGAGCCACACGGTTTCATGCCTTTATTCACGACCTGAGCAATCAGGCCAAAAGCCAGGCTGCCTTGCAGGAGGCATTGTTTGGTACGGTGCACGCCGTATCGAATGCTATCGAAGCCCGTGATCCGTACACCGCGGGCCACCAGCGGAAGGTTGCTCATCTGGCCAGTGCTATCGGTCAAAGCATGGGCCTGAGTCATGGACAGATTGAAGGAATCCGGATGGGTGCGACTATTCATGATCTGGGTAAAATTCAATTGCCTGCTGAAATGCTGGCCAAGCCGACGGCCTTGTCATACTTTGAATATGAAATTATCAAGGAACATAGTCGCAAAGGCTATGAAATTGTCAAGGACATCGTATTTCCGTGGCCGATTGCCGAGATTATCCTCCAACACCATGAACGTCTGGATGGATCGGGTTACCCTGATGGTCTTGAAGGTGAGGCAATTATTTCCGAGGCACGAATTGTGGCAGTGGCTGATGTCGTGGAGGCCATGGCCTCGCACCGGCCCTATAGGCCTGCACTTGGTATAGATCTGGCACTGGAAGAAATCAGTAATGGTCGTGGCCGATTGTTTGATGCTGATGTGGTCGATGCCTGTCTGCAATTATTCAGGCGTGGAAATTTCCGGTTTCCTTAACAAAGGAGAATGAAATATTGGGTTTTAGTTCGTACGCTTATTGATACAAACTAAAGACTTGCCCACTGCTACTGGTGTTCTGATGATGCAGCGCAGTCAGTGGATCACCCGTGGCGGCAATACGATCCAGCGTGTTGAAGAAAGCTATAAAATCTCCTTTGTGCTTGGTCAGCAGCTGTGAAAACTCAGGCACCAACTTGTTGTAGGCAGTGACCGGCAGCAATGCTGCATTGTTCAAGGCCCCCGAAAACCACCAGCCCAGCCCGGTGGATTGTTGGCCAAAACGTTTCTGATAGGCCATTTTGAGGTCTGCGAATAGCTGTTTCTTTTTGTCCCTTTTGCTGGCATCAGAGTTCATGCCGACATACAAAGTGGCCAGTTTGATACGATAGTCTGCAATCAGCTGCAGGACTGCAGTCTTACGTTGCCACAATTTTTGATACTGGGCCAATCTGGAAATTTGCTGGTGGGCCAGTAGCCAGCGACGTAGCCCTTCGTGTTCCACCAGGGTAGCGAGAGATTCGTTGAACTGGGTCTGGCCCTTGATATACAGCCGCCGGTGGGTCAGTTCATGGAACAACAAGGCCGCCAGATCTGCAGTTGACCGATTCAGCATGGTGCTGAGCAATGGATCATCAAACCAGCCCAGCGTAGAGTAGGCAGCCGCGCCACCGATAAACACATCGGTGCCATCCTGACGCAATTTACTGGCATACTCACGGGCATCAGCTGCGGCAAAATAGCCGCGATAAAGTACACAGCCGACCACCGGAAAGCACCATTGACGGGGTTGCAGTGACAGTGCCGGGGTGGCGAAAACGTTATACACTACCGCACTTTGATTGAGCTCCACATAGTTTCGGTAACTGCCGCCGCTGGGTAGTGCCAGCTCCTGCTCGGCAAAATCGAGAATGGACTGGACTGCAGTCAATTGCCGGCGCAAGGGTTGAGGTGTTTTTGCCTGTTGGAGGATTTTGATAATCGGTTTACCATTCAGCAGCAACCGACCCTGACCGTGTACAGCCTGGGCCAGATAGGCGACCGATTCACAACCAGCCATTGCGGTGACACCGAGCAGCAGAACAAAACGATATAAATTCATGCGAAAAAAAGTTGACATTGTGGCTCCAGATCCGGTGACCCGGGGTCTGACAGTGTACCGGGTTGGTGGTGCGGTGCGTGATCAATTGCTGGGGCTGCCCAGTAAGGATCGTGACTGGATTGTGGTCGGTGCCACGGCGCAAACCCTTCTACAACGCGGGTTTCGTCAGGTCGGTGCCGATTTTCCGGTGTTCTTGCATCCACATACCCGGGAAGAATATGCCCTGGCCCGTACTGAACGCAAGTCAGCCCCCGGCTATTCGGGTTTTGCGGTAAACAGTTCTGTGGCGGTATCGTTGGAGCAGGACCTGGTGCGACGCGATCTAACCGTCAATGCCATGGCCTGTATGGCAGATGGCCAAATTATCGACCCCTACGGCGGGCAACAGGATTTGCGGCAGAAGATCTTGCGTCATGTTTCTCCGGCATTCGCCGAGGATCCGGTACGGGTGCTGCGGGTGGCCCGTTTCGCTGCCCGTTTTTCCGGTCTGGGATTTACTATTCATCCCTCAACCCTGCGTTTGATGCAGGAGATCACCTGGGCCGGGGAAGTGGATCATCTGGTGGCAGAACGGGTGTGGCAGGAAACCTGTCGGGCGTTACTGGAACCCACGCCAGCACAGTTCTTTTGTGTTTTGTCACAATGCGATGCGCTGGAGCGAATATTTCCAGAAATCGATGCTCTGTTTGGTATTCCCCAGACCCGAAAATATCATCCTGAAATAGATTCAGGCACACACACCATGCTGGTACTGGAAGCCACTCGAACACTGTCAGACGTACCCGAGGTGTTGTTTGCCGCTTTGGTCCACGATTTTGGCAAGGCGGTGACGCCGGTCGATCAGTTACCGAGTCATCGTGGCCATGAACAGCGTGGTCTTGAGATTATAGAAAAATTTTGTGAGCGCTTGCGGGTGCCCCGTCGTTATCGACAGCTGGCGTTACTGGTATGTCGCAATCACTTGCTGATGCATCGACTGGAAAGCCTGCGCAGCTGTACGATACTCCGGTTGCTGGAATCCCTGAAAGCCTTTAAACAGCCACAGCGGGTGAGTCAGTTTGCCAGTGTTTGCGAGGCTGATACGCGTGGCCGTGGCCATCAGAAACCACAGTCTTATCCACAGCGCGAGTGGTTGTTGCAGGCTTATACTGCGGCTGCCGCGGTGGATTGTGGTGCCATTGCCGCCCAACAGGCGAGCCCTGTCATGATTGCGAACGCGATCGCTGCAGCAAGGGTTGCAGCAATTGATCGGGTGCGACAAAACTGGGTTAGCCATGACGGGTTGAATTAATTGATAGTACCCCAGGGCTGCAGAAGGTCAGCAGACCCCCGAATTTGAATGCCAAGGACTTGTTGGGTAGTTCTGAGCGATATTGCGTTATGCAAGACGATCTCATCTTTGTAGCCCCAGCTGTCATTCCCGCGAAGGCGGGAATCCAGAAGACCTGGCCGCCAAGGCAACCCCTTTGGTGATGAAAGTTTTACC
>CAZTLH010000035.1:0-12144 GCA_964614335.1 uncultured Gammaproteobacteria bacterium | reverse complement strand
CCACCACGCAGTGCAAAGCAGTTGGGTCGTTCCCGCAAGTATGGCGAAAAACTTGGATCGGCGAGTGACCTGGCTGCAGTCTATCGGGATAAAGCCAAAAGTCTCTCGGTATTCCTGTACGGAAAACAACGTGACGTCTTGTTCTACGAGCGTGTCGTGATGTTGAAAAACCTGAGAGCGCAGGCACGGGTCGTGTGGGTATTTCGTAAAACAAAGTGGGTTGCGTTGTTTACCACGGATATGACCTTGTCCGTTCAACAGATCATTGAATATTATGGGGCACGCTGGAAGATCGAATCAGGCTTTAAGGAGATCAAGCAAGAGATCGGTAGTGCAAGAAGCCAGACCCGCAATGCTCATGCCGTGATCAATCACCTACACTTCTGTATGATGGCAACTACGGTAACCTGGATCTATGCTGATCGGATACAATCTGAGCCACAACGGCGTCATCAGGTTCGAGGTCGCACCAGTTATGCCTTCTCGGATGTCCGAAGATTGATTACCGAGGCTGCGCTGTCCGAGGATTTTCTTGGGGTTTGGCCAAAGCCCCCCAAACCCCGGCAAAATATTTTCATTGCGACCCTTTTGCGCATGGTGGCTTGATCTTCGGGAAATTTTCAACTGAAAGTTTCGGTGAAACTTTAGTCAACGTATAGACCCACGCCATTCGACTGTTAAATACTGCTGCGTGCAATTCCTTCCTGATCGTCTGGACGTAACCAATGATAACTGTTGCCACGGCTGCTGTGAACTGAAAGCGTAACATGGAAAGTATAAAAGCCCTGCTCCCGAAAAGTCCATAGCCGATCCGGATTCACAGGTGCTCCCACTAGAAATTCAATGACAAGGATTTGTTGGTTTATTTCGAGCCAGTTGGCCAATTTTAGCCATTGAGCGAAAAAACAGTCAGCGAATCCTTGGTCAGCAGGAGCTCCCACCAGGATTATGAAGCGCAGGAGCCACAGCCGGATTCACTGGAGTCCCTGAAACACCAACAGGAGGTGCGAAAACGGTCAGTGATACAGCCACCTATTTCCTCGTACCGATAGCCAACGAATTTCCCATGCCGCTTTGACGTACCACGTTTGTCATTTTGGTGTGATTTAAGTGAACCAGATTCGCAAACTTGCCAGCATCAGGATCAAACCGAGGATTTTTTTCAGGATGATCGCCGATAGCCATTTTCGTGTCAGTTGCGAACCCAGCCAGCCACCGGCCAGGGCGGCCAGAATATACGCCCACAGACCTGCCGGAAGATTCACTGTGCCAGCGCCATACAGTCCCAGCAATGCTGCGATAGAGTTGAGCAGGATAAACGCGGCTGCCAGGGCTGCGCTGCCGCGCAGGGTAGTCCAGTGCATCAGCAACAGCAACGGGCTTAAATAGATGCCACCACCGACACCGGTCAGACCGGAAAAAAGCCCCAATATCCCACCGACCGGTACAGCCACCCACCACACCGGTCGCTGGACATCGGCTCGCTCCGTGTTTGATCGCAACATCAGCAGGGCTGCCAGCAACAAGGCACCACCAACCAGGGCGCGGTACTGTGCAGGCTGTAATACCCAACCGCCACCCAGCCAGGCCAGAGGAAGCGATGGCAATATGAATGGCAGGAACAGACGTAGATCAAAATAGCCCTGCCGATAGAGTCTTACAAATACCAGCAGCGTCACAAACACATTCATATACAACACGGCCGGCTTCATCTGTTCTGCAGACAACCCCCATAAGGCCAGAATGGCAAGATAGCCGGATGCACCACCGTGACCCACCGCAGCATAAAACGTGGCAGTAATAAAAATGGCAGCCAACAGGGCTCCAGAGTATAACGACGGCAAGTCAGTTAACACCGGGTGTTATTCTCAATCATCACAACCAGCACAGTTACCTCCTGTCAGGGTAAAACCCATTTTGCAGTCAAGGGGAAAAACATGCAGTCTGAAACGACTACCAGCACAATGGCTCAAAGTGCCATCGGATTTATCCATCACCTGCCCGGCACCTGGCACGCAACGCCTGCTGCACAGGCAGATTGCGGCCAGAAACCCAGTGTCAGTGGTTTACTGAACGTTTTCAGTGTTTCTTCTGATAGGTACCCATCAATTCACCATATCCGGTGATATGACCTTTCATGGCTGCCAACAACGCCTCTTTATCGGGCGAATCGAGACCGGTCAAGGCGGCATCCAGGGCGTACATCTTAAAGAAATAACGGTGCCGTCCAATGGGCGGACATGGACCACCAAAAGCTTTACGATTCCAGCTATTGATACCTTCCTTGGCGCCGGCGGGTAAATCGATACTGACTGTTCCGGGGTTGAGTGCTGTTAACTGTGCAGGCAGATTGTAGACCAGCCAGTGCACCCAGGTCATTTTCGGTGCCTCTGGATCCGGCGCATCCGGATCATCGACGATCAATACCAACACATCGGCATTTTCCGGCACACCTTTCCAACGCAAGGGTGGTGAACTGTCCTCACCCTCACAAGTATAGAGTGCAGGAATTTCGGTTCCTTGCGCAAATGCTGAAGATATCACTTCGATTGTTGTTACATTTTTACTCTCTGCCATACTCACCCCTTGAGACAGAATGAACAAACACAAGCCCGGTATCAACCATTTTATATCCCAGACAGCCGATCTCCAGCAGCCTCTGAAAAACTGTCCATACATGTGCAGGTCATCCCTCGTTCGTTCTAAAGAAACCATCAGATGATGGTCATCATAACAGATCTACCCACATCCGCAACGACTCACTGAAGGACAGCAGCTCCTCCCGCCAGGGTCATGAATCACGGGATTTGCTGACTGTTCTAGAGTCAGTTGGACATTTATGGCCATCGAGCGAACAGTTACCTGGACTTGCTGACCATATACTCGACGGCAGCCCGAATATCATCATTGCCCAGAGACCCTTTACCACCTTTGGCGGGCATACCGACACGGGAACCGGGACTCTTGAAACCCTTTATTGCGTGTTCGGCCATCAACTCAAGGCCCTGAGCGATCCGGGACTGCCAGGCCTGCTTGTCTCCTAATTTTGGTGCCCCGGCAACGCCAATGCCGTGACAGGCAATACAGGAACTCTGATACACCGACACCCCACTGGCAGCAGTCGCCGTAGATGCAGTCAGAAATAATACTACCGAGTACAACTGTATTCGTCTCACAAGTTTCTCCTCATATTCAGACACCCAAACGAGTTGACTATACATCAGTGTTATTCGATAACCCAGAATTTGCCGGCTGTTTTTTCTCTCGGCGGTCGAAATGTCCAACTGGTTCAAAAATAGCCGACGAATCCTGTGTGTCATAACCCTGACAGGAATTCCTGACAATACACCAAAACCAGAATTCCAGTATGAGAGCTTAAGCGGTAATACTGATTCAGTGAACATTTTTCAGCTCGCAGGATTCCACCGTCTGACTGATGCTATCCCGTCTGGTGATAGGTGTTTGCCGAAGTTTTTTTCGCAAAAGGCACCTATTGCAAAAACGCTCAATAACAGCAAACATACCCTGATTCAGAATTTCTGGTGACGACAGCCACTCCGAATCATCATCCTGATTTTTAGCCTCGAACTGACACAGATCATTTTATGGTAGTGAAAGTTTTTTCAATGTCCTATATTATATCGCGCCAGTTTGGCAGGTCGCAGACTACTTTGATTTTTACTGTCTGCTCCAACTTGCCAATACATCAGTGTTTAGGCAGAATTCCGGCCTGAAAGAAACCACCTGTTACAGATCGTGAGAACTCCATGAAACTAGGCATTATCAAAGAGACACAGGCAGGAGAAAAACGCGTTGCCGCGACCCCTGACACTGTCAAGAAAATCTGCGGCAAAGGTCTTGCCGTGCTGATTGAGAAAGGCGCCGGCAGCGGCAGCCGCTATTCTGATCAAGCTTATCAGAATGCCGGCGCTGAACTGGTTGACCAGGCGACGGCGCTGGCTGCTGACATTATCTTCAAAGTGGCCTATCCCAATGCTGATGAACTGGCACAAATCCAGGCGGGCAATCTACTGGTCAGTTACATCGATGTTTGTGGTGAAAACAATCCCAAACTCAAGGCGCTGGCCGACAGCAAGGTAGACGCCATCGCAATGCAACTGATTCCGCGTATATCACGGGCCCAGAATATGGATGCGCTGTCCTCGCAAGCAGGTATCGCAGGCTATCGGGCGGTCATCGAGGCTGCCAGTCAATATGGGCGTTTTCTGCCGTTGATGATGACAGCTGCCGGATCAGCCAAACCGGCAAAAGTCACTGTTCTCGGCGCCGGTGTTGCGGGTCTGCAGGCCATCGCTACAGCGCGGCGTCTCGGGGCCAATGTTTTCGGTTACGATGTTCGTCCACAGGTCAAGGGAGAAGTCCAGTCGCTGGGAGCCAAATTCATCGAACTCGATGTCGGCGAAAGTGGTGAAGGCGAAGGCGGTTATGCTCGGGAGCTATCGGCAGAAGCCAAACAGCGTCAGACTGAATTATTGACCAAGGAACTGATGACTGCAGATGTCATTATCTCTACTGCCCTGATCCCCTGTCGCGAAGCACCGGTCCTGATTACCGAGGAAGCGGTCAAAGGCATGCGTGAAGGTTCCGTCATCATCGATATGGCAGCAGCCAACGGCGGTAACTGCCCATTGAGCAAGGCGGACAAAACCATCACTAAACATGGTGTGAAAATCTGTGGAATTACTAATTTTCCTGCCATGATGGCCGCCGATGCCAGTAATTTTTATGCCCGCAATCTGCTAAATCTTCTGCCACTGCTGATCGAAGGCAAAGACGAAGAAATGCAACGCAAAGACTTGCTGGATGACGAAATCACCGAAAAATCCACCGTTACGTTCAACGGCGAAGTTCGCTTTAACCGCTGATAACAAAGGACCCTACCTATGTCGGAAACTATCATAAATCTGTATATCCTCGTACTAGCCGGATTTATTGGCTATCAGGTCGTTTGGGGTGTTACCTCCTCATTACATACGCCATTGATTTCACTGACCAATGCCATCTCCGGTATCATCCTGGTTGGCGCCATGCTGGTGACCGGTTTCAGCGATGCCAGCGGCGGTGCCGAATTCCTCGGATTTTTGGCCGTGACGCTGGCCAGTATCAATATCTTTGGTGGCTTTGTTGTCACTCAACGCATGCTCAGCATGTTCAAAAAGAAAAACTGACGGAATGAAATAAGATGACTCTCTCTCCTTCTCTTCTCGCCATTGTCTATCTGATTAGTGGCTGTCTGTTCATACTGGGCCTGAAAGGCCTGACCCATCCCACCACTGCTCGACGGGGAAATGTGTTCGCCATCATTGGTATGGCCATTTCAATCCTCGCCACCCTGATGAATCCCGCCATCACCTCCTATGGCTTCATCTTCGCCGGTATTGTCGTCGGTGGTGCAATCGGCACCTTTATCGCCCTCAAGATCCAGATGACGGATATGCCTCAGCTGGTCGCCGCATTGCACAGTTTTGTCGGTCTGGCTGCGGTGCTGGTCGCCATTGGCACCTTCTTGAACCACCGTGTCGCCGGTACCCTCGAACCCCAGTTAATGGTTGAACTCGGTCTTGGAGCTTTTATCGGTGCCATCACATTCACCGGATCATTGATCGCTTTTGGCAAACTACAAGGCATCTTGTCCGGTAATCCGGTGGTTTTTCCCTATCAGCATCACCTCAACCTTGCTCTGGGTATCCTGTTGGTGATCCTGACCTATGTGTTCTACAGTAGTCACAGCCTCAGTGTGTTAATCCTGTTGACCGTGATTGCCCTGGCACTCGGATTCCTGCTGATCATTCCGATCGGTGGTGCCGATATGCCGGTCGTGATCTCGATGCTGAACTCCTATTCAGGGTGGGCTGCCGCAGCAACCGGTTTTACCCTCAACAGCAAATTGCTCATCATCACCGGTGCGCTGGTCGGCTGTTCCGGTGCCATTTTGTCCTACATCATGTGTCACGCCATGAATCGCTCCTTCATCAGTGTCATTCTCGGCGGCTTTGGTGGCGACAGTGATGGCGAAGCCTCTGCCTTTGCTTCCGCCGCAGAAAAAGGCGTAAAATCGGCCTCACCGGATGATGCTGCCTTCTTTATGGCCAATGCCAGCAAGGTGATCATTGTTCCCGGTTACGGCATGGCCATGGCGCAGGCACAACATGCCTTGAAAGAATTGTCGAAAGCACTGGAGGCTATTGATGTTGATGTAAAATATGCCATACATCCAGTGGCAGGCCGGATGCCAGGGCATATGAATGTATTACTCGCTGAAGCCGATATTCCCTATGATAACGTCCTCGAAATGGATGAGATCAATCCCGATTTTGCCACAACAGATGTAGCCCTGGTCGTCGGCGCCAATGACATCACCAATCCTGCCGCACATCTCGACAAGACCAGTCCGATCTATGGCATGCCGATCCTCGAGTGCAGCAAGGCTAAACAGGTATTTGTCATCAAACGCAGCATGAATACCGGTTATGCCGGCGTCGACAACCTGCTCTATTACATGGACAACTGTTCCATGGTCTTTGGCGATGCCAAGGAAGTCGTGGAAGCACTGGCCCAGAGTATCAAGGAGTCCTAGCCAAACCTTCGCCTGTTGAGGGTGACCACCTGGCCACCCTCAATCGCAGGCCATCACTGAAGCGGTGATGGCCACTTTATTGAGACTATGCTTTATTGAGATCATTGAGAATTAACAGTATCAGCAAGCCAGGGAGGCTGCGAAATCGCAGCCTCCCTGTTGTTGTAATTTCACATAATATTGATATTGTCAAAGAAATTGTTGATTCACTATCGATTCAACAACAAATCATTCTTCACAACTGAATGACACAAAGCTGGCACAATAAGAATCTTGGTGATGCCTTGCTGGCCTTTGAGTTACTGCATCAGATCGAGACACAGTTCCAGGCCGAATTTAATGCTGCCGACCAACCGGAAGAGATGGCACTCTTTATTCGCCATGTATCTGAAGGCAGACTACATTGTGAGGTATGGGTCTATTTTTCGCCCCGCGCCAGTCATCTGGCACAACTGCAATCTGCCCGGCCCTGCGCCCGGCCCGCATCACAGGGTCTCGGTCTGCTGGCAGGCCCGGATGGTTGCTGGAAAAAACTCTTTCCCACCGCTGCCGATGATCACTGAATGATATAGCCAATGTCTCCGAAAAAATCAACCTGTCAGGAGCTCCCGCTAGCTCTGGGTGCTAACTATTTTTTCGCTCAATGGCCATAAATGTCCAAAATCCCTTAATAACAGCCAGTGGATTCCGCGCTTCAGGACCCTGGCGGGTGCTACTGTCAACCTGTAGGAGTCTTCTTGTCCAATTACCTCGGTGAGCTGGCCGCTTTGGGAACCTCGGTCTGCTTTGCGATCGGCTCCAGTCTTTTTTCACTGGCAGGACGTGATCTCGGCTCACTGGTAGTCAACCGCATACGACTGGTGATGGCGACTTTGTTACTGTTGATCGCCCACTGGTTTCTACTCGGCAATCTCTGGCCTGCAGAACTCAGTGTCGAAGGCGGCTCATGGCTTGCCCTGTCAGGCGTTGTTGGCCTGGTCATCGGCGACGCATTCCTGTTCCAGGCCTTTGTCCTGGTCGGCCCCAGATTGCCGATGCTGATGATGAGTCTAGCACCGGTGCTGGCTGCTTTTCAGGCCTGGCTGATGTTTAATGAAGTACTGACCCTGCTGCAAATCACAGGGATTCTCATCACACTGGCCGGTATCGGCTGGGTGATCATGAATGGCAACGGTCTACAAAATCGACCCGCTCACTACAGTCGTGGAGTTCTGTTCGGCTTGTTCGGCGCCATCGGTCAGGCCAGCGGCCTGGTACTGGCAAAAAATGGTCTGCCTGAAGGTTTCTCGGCAATTTCCGGGAATCTGGTGCGTATGCTGGCTGCCGCCCTTGTGCTTTGGGGATTGACCTTGCTACAGGGCCAGTTCAAAGCGACGCTGGTGGTACTGCGTGGCAACTGGAAAGGTCTTGGCCTGTCCATGCTGGCATCGATTTTCGGACCTGTTGCCGGTGTTTCACTGGCCTTGTACTCGATTCAGCATGCACCAATCGGGGTTGCCAGCACCCTGATGGCCCTGCCACCGGTATTGCTGCTACCGGTTGGCTATTTTGTTTTCAGGGAACGCTTTGGCTGGGGTGCCGTAGCAGGTACGCTACTGGCTATGGTCGGTGTCGGTCTATTGTTCAGACTGTAAGCACATGTTCCAGATTCAAACCTGGGAAGCTGTACGAACACGTGAATTAACAGCAGCAAACTTGCATCTTGAAGAGCTGGCTTCAACCGATATGCTCACCGGCTTGCATAACCGTCGTCATGCCTTGCGCCGATTGGCCATATTCTGGCAGGAGGCCCTGACAACGGACAGCCCGCTGGTTTGTATCATGATCGATGCCGATCACTTCAAGGAAGTTAATGACACCTGGGGCCATGAGGCCGGTGATCGGGTGTTGCAGATGCTGTCACAAACCCCGGACATACCCAATCACGAAGCCTTGATTAATCAGGCTGACCTGGGTGTTTATGCCGCCAAGAAAGCTGGCAGAAAATGCGTCAGATCAATCACAGAATTGCCCTGACTCTGCACCAGACGCTGCCGCTAGAAATCCAATAACGAGGATTTGTTGGCTGTTATTGAGAGATTTTGTCCGTTTTTAGCCATTGAGCGAGAAAATAGTCAGCAAATTTTTGTCTAGCGGGGTCACCTGAGATAGCAGAATAATTCTGGTTCAGACTGTCGAGGCGGTTTACTATTGAGCATTGAAAACTTCTTGTGGAGAACAAGCAAATGGTGACTGCAATTATTCTGCTCAAGGCAGAACGTGACAAAATCAATACCGTGGCTGAGTCTTTGGCTGACTGCGAACAGATCTCGGAAGTCTTTTCTGTCAGCGGCAGCTATGATCTGGTGGCCGTGGCAAGGGTCAAAAACAATGATGCCCTGGCCCAACTGGTCACCGAACAAATGCTCAAGCTCGATGGTATTACCCATAGCGAAACCATGCTCGCTTTTCGCGCCTATTCCCGTCATGATCTGGAAAGTATGTTTTCCCTAGGAGCCTGAATTTTCCGACCACATACATCTGCCAGGAGTTTCCTCCAGCCAAATCTTCGATGACTGTTCTCTCGCTCAATGGCATTAAATGCCTAACGGACTCAAAAGCAGCCAACAAATCCTCGTTATTGGATTTCAGGAAGCTGTCCGTCTGCCACCGCAATGTGAAATCTGAGACCTCCCCATGCCGGAACTGCCTGAAGTAGAAACCACACTTCTTGGCATCAAGCCCTGGATTTGTGATCATCATATTCAGCAGGTTGGTATCTATAATTCCCGTCTGCGCTGGCCGGTTCCCGAATCCCTGCCGCGGACATTGGCCGGTCAACGTTTACTGGATTTAACCAGACGTGGCAAATACCTGTTATTCGGATTCAACCCGGGCACGATGCTGATCCATCTCGGCATGTCCGGAAGCCTGCGTTTAACCACAGCAGCTGAACCCCTGCGAAAACACGATCACCTGCAGTGGACATTTGACAATGGTCAGTGCCTGCGTCTGGAGGACCCACGTCGTTTCGGCTGCGTGTTATTCACGACCCAACCATTACAACACCCTTTACTTGCGTCGTTGGGACCAGAGCCCTTCGATGAAGTATTTGATGGCCTCTGGCTCTATCGGCTGGCCAGACGTCGCCGGGTAGCGGTGAAATCCCTGATCATGGATCATCATGTGGTCACCGGGGTTGGAAATATCTATGCCTCGGAAGCCCTGTTCATGGCCGGTATTGACCCGCGCCGGCACTGTAACCGGATCAGCAGACAACGTTATCAGGTGTTGGCCGAGGCCATCTGTCAGGTACTGAGCCAGGCCATCCTGGCCGGCGGCACTACATTGCG
Organism: uncultured Gammaproteobacteria bacterium; assembly: GCA_964614335.1. Taxonomy (GTDB): domain Bacteria; phylum Pseudomonadota; class Gammaproteobacteria; order Arenicellales; family DRJH01; genus DRJH01. The sequence continues at coordinate 2,214 of CAZTLH010000035.1, read as the reverse complement.
GGATTTCCATCAGGCCGACGGGCGACCGGGCTATTTCAACAGGGAGCTGCTGGTTTATGGCCGTAGCGGGCAAGCCTGCCGGCATTGCCAGCAACCCATATCACAGGTCATTATCGGTCAGCGCGCCAGTTACTATTGTCGCTACTGTCAAACATAAGTCAGGTCTGTAACCAGTCAGCCACCTGGAGCAGATTCCCGACAATTTTCAACGGCTGCCCGGGATGTCGCCAGACTTCGCTGCTGCGATTGACCCAGATCGCAGGGATTCCGTAATTGATCGCACCGGCAATATCCTCGAGAGGATGATCGCCGATATGCAATAGCTGCCGGGGTCCGGCGTCAGCCTGCTGACAAACGGCGTCGAACATTGCTGGATCCGGCTTTTTTACCCCTGTGATACGGGCACTGACGGAGGCCGAAAAATACCGGCCCAGTGGAATCTGCTGCAGATCAGCATTGCCATTGGAAAGACTGATCAAACGAAAGCGTTTGGCCAGTCGTGACAACGCCGGCTCAACATCCGGAAACGGTTTTACATCGTTTCGGGCCGCAAAAAAAACCGCAAAAGCATCGCCTGCACCCTGTGGGTCGTAGCCGGCTGCCTGTAATAACAGTTCGTAGGTCACAATCCGCAAACGACTGAGGTCATGTACACATTCAGGATGCATAGACCCGGCCTGGCGGCGAAAGCGGTAGCAATCTTCCGGCTTGAAGCGTGAGACCACTTTTGGGTAATGCTCGGTAAACCAGGCCCAGCTGATACGATTTGCCGCCTCAATCACCGGCATAATCGGCCACAGGGTATCATCCAGATCAATCGACAATGCCGTGATGGCAGACTGATCCAGTAACAAACCACCATCTTTCACGACCTCATGGCCTCAAGCTCTTCCCAACGCTGGTTACAAGCCTGCAGTTGTTGCTCCAGTTCGGCCAACTCACGACCCAGTTCGGATGCTCGTTCAGGTTGTTTGCGATAAATTTCCGGATCCGCCAACTGCTGTTGCAACTGCAGTTGTTGTTGTTCCAGAATATCGATTTTGTCGGGCAGGGCCAGCAATTCACGTTGGTCCCGATAGCTCAGTTTACGTCGTGGCGTAGCGCTGACCAGTGCCGGTTTTGGAATGACCGGAGTATTCTTGCGATGAATGCCTGCGCCCTGCGCTCGCTGACGCTGCCAGTCTGTATAACCTCCGATGTACTGACCGATATGCCCATTACCTTCAAATACCAGCGTACTGGTCACCACCCGGTCGACAAATTCACGATCATGGCTAACCAAAAGCAATGTACCGCTGTATTCAAGCAATAGTTCCTCCAATAATTCCAGGGTTTCAACATCAAGATCATTGGTCGGTTCATCCAGAATCAGCAGGTTAAATGCCTGGGTAAACAACCGCGCCAGCAACAGACGATTGCGTTCACCACCGGACAAGGCATGAACCGGTTGCCGGGCCCTTTTAGGTGCAAACAAAAAATCCTGTAAATAACTCATGACATGTTTGGATCTGCCATTGACCGTAACTTCGGTACGGCCTTCGGCAACGGTATCAACCACCGTTTTCTGTTCGTCCAGAACAGCCCGCATCTGGTCGAAATAGGCAATTTCCAGACGATTTCCCTGTTCGATCTGACCCGTGACAGGCTGCAGGTTTCCCAACAACAGATTCAGCAATGTGGATTTACCACAACCATTCGGCCCCAGGACTGCGACCCGATCACCGCGCTGTAGGGTGGTCGAAAAGTTTTTTACGATGGCCAGGTCAGGAAATTGGGGCCACGAATAAGTGACATTTTTTGCCACACAAACAATTTTTCCGGAATGTTCTGCCTGATTCAGCTCCATCGCGACCTTGCCGCTTTTCTGGCGTCGCTGTTGCCGTTGAAGACGCATTTTCTCAAGCTGTCTGACCCGCCCCTGATTGCGTGTTCGACGAGCCTGTATGCCCTTGCGAATCCACTTTTCCTCTTCAGCAAGTTTTTTGTCAAAGCGGTTTTGACCCTGCAGTTCAGCATTGGCCATTTCATCCAGACGTCGCAGATAATTGGCATAATCACCCGGCCAGTCACCCAGCTGACCACGATCCAGGTCAATAATACGGGTTGCCAGACGACGTAAAAATCGTCTATCGTGACTGACAAACAACAGTGTCCCGTGCCAGCCAAGCAAAAATTCCTCAAGCCAGGCGATGGCCTCGATATCCAGATGGTTGG
>CAZTLH010000034.1:0-12302 GCA_964614335.1 uncultured Gammaproteobacteria bacterium | reverse complement strand
CCTGCACGCGCGGACGGCAAAACACACCTGAAACCGGTCACCAAAGGGCATGTGCGGATGGCACATCCCAATTCTTCCGGAACAGCCTTTACCATGCTGTCGACCATTATTCAGTGATTTGGTGAAAAAGATGGTTTCGAGTTTATGAAAAAACTGCACAAGAATATCAATCAATACACCAAATCCGGTTCAGCCCCGATCAAGGCGGCGGCCCGTGGTGAAAACACGATTGGGATTGTATTCATGCACGATGCCGTGAAACAGGCGGTTAAAGGTTTTCCGATCAAGGTGGTCGCACCGTGTGAGGGTACCGGTTTTGAAATCGGCTCCATGACCCTGATCAAGGGAGCGCGACACCTGGACAATGCCAAGAAGTATTACGACTGGGCTTTACGAGCCGATGTGCAATCAATGTCAGTCAAGGTCAAGGCCTATCAGGTAATGTCCAATAAGGATGCCATTGCTTCGCCAAAGGCACCGAAACTGGACAGCATTAAACTGATCGACTATGACTTCAAGAAATACGGCAGCGCTACAGAACGCAAACGATTGCTGAAGAAATGGGATAACGAAGTCAAGGTTTTGCCCCGGTAATTAGCCACCACAACGACAACGGCCACACAATGAATCGATCGGTCACTGTGTGGCTCGTTGTGGGTTGGGCGGGTTTTTTGATCCTGCCATGGTACGCCATCGAAGATGGCTTCTGGGGCTTGTCGTGGATCATCGATGGTTATCCGCTCGATCCCGACTATGGCCCGGCCTGGGTACAAGTTCTTTGGGGTAATAAACCCTGGCTGGGACCTGTCGGGCTGTTTTTACTATTACCATTGTTTGCACCGGGCAAAGCAAAAGGCACAACGTCATATTTCTACATCCTGCTGATCGCCGGCCTTGGTGGTTTGGGATATATGTTGCTGCAAGGTTTCTCGATCGGTATCAGTGGTTGGGAGTTCGTATTTCTGGGTAAACTTTTCGGTCCCTTGCAGAATCGCCAGTTTGGCCTTGGTTATGGAGCCCTGTTTTGTGCGGCCGCTTTTTTGTTTTTTCTGACCCAGGCCATTGCCGCTCGCGGTGCAGTCAAAGGGGACTATTTTGTTGTCAGTTCCATCGCCCTGGTGATTGCCATTGTTACGGCCTTTATCTTTTTACCGGTGCTGGAAATTCTCAGCAGTGCCCTGCGCGATGATCATGGCGTCTATTCACTGACGGTATTTACGGCCAAGTTAACCAGTAACAAGATCTGGGGCCTGGGTTGTCTTCGCAGTACTGTCAACTGTGGTGTAGCCTGGAATTCGCTCTTTTTGGCGATCGTTGTGGGGTTGTCCACTACTGTACTGGGTTTGGCTTTTGCTTTGGTCGCAGCCCGCTCAAACTTCAAATACAGGAAAATTCTGCGGGCACTGACTGTCTTGCCGATTATTACCCCGCCGTTTGTCATTGGTTTGGCCATTATCCTGTTGTTTGGTCTGTCCGGTCTGGTTACCCAGGCGGTGTCACAAGTCTTTGCACTTGAACCCACGCGCTGGGTCTATGGTCTGCCGGGGATCTGGATTGCCCAGGTCCTGGCATTCACTCCCATCGCTTTTCTGGTGATTATCGGTGTTGTAGAGGGTATCAGCCCATCATTGGAAGAAGCGGCGAAAACCTTGCGCGCCAGAGACTGGCGAACCTTTACGACCATCTCGTTGCCATTGATACGCCCCGGTCTGGCCAACGCTTTTTTAATCGGTTTTATCGAAAGTATGGCTGATTTTGGTAACCCGCTGGTATTAGGTGGCAACTATGATGTGTTGTCGACAGATATATTCTTTGCCATTGTCGGGGCCCAGAATGACCAGGGTATGGCTGCCGTACTGGCCATTGTGCTACTTATTTTTACCTTGAGTGCATTTATGCTACAACGGTACTGGGTGGGCAAGAAATCTTACACCACCATTACAGGGAAGGGTGATTCGGGTGTTCCGGCACAGTTACCGACGGTGGTGAAGTGGGGTGCCTCTACGCTGGTGGTCTTCTGGACCCTCTTTACCTTGATCGTGTATGCCATGATTCTTGCGGGAGGATTTGTTGAAACCTGGGGTTTGAACAATCATTTTACCTTTAAACACTACATCACGGCATTTGGTATTCACTGGGGTGACCATGGCATTCAATGGGTCGGATCAGCCTGGGACAGCTTCTGGACCACAATCATGATCTCCAGCATTGCAGCACCATTAACTGCAGCGGTTGGTTTGTTGACCGCTTATCTGCTGGTGCGTCAGCAATTTGCCGGCAAACAAATGTTTGAATTCGGCACCATGTTGAGTTTTGCCGTCCCGGGTACGGTCATCGGTGTCAGTTACATCCTGGCTTTTAATGTTCCGCCGTTGGAACTGACCGGTACCGGCGTGATCCTGGTGCTGTGCTTTATATTTCGTAATATGCCCGTTGGCGTGCGTGCCGGTGTAGCTGCCATGTCACAACTCGACAAAAGCCTGGATGAGGCCTCCCTGACCCTGGGCGCCAATAGCTGGTATACCTTGCGCAAGGTCGTGTTGCCATTGCTCAAGCCGGCCATTCTGGCAGCTCTGGTCTACAGTTTTGTACGGGCCATGACGGCCATTAGTGCGGTTATTTTTCTGGTCAGTGCGGAATATGACATGGCCACCAGTTATATCATCGGTCGGGTTGAAAATAACGACTATGGTCTGGCAATCGCCTATTCCGGGGTCTTGATTGTGGTGATGTTGCTGGCTATTCTGCTTTTCCAATGGTTGATCGGGGGTAGCAAGGTGAGTCAACGCCATCAACAACATCAGGGTAAACGATCAGACAAATTACTGGCTGTTTCTACCGGAGCATCATCATGATTGAATCAGATCCGCCAGCTGCCGTTATTTTCAATGGAGTTCGCAAGCTCTATGGCGGATCGGTGGTGGCGGTAGATGAGGTTTCATTTGCTATCGAAAAAGGTAGTCTTGTCACCCTGCTGGGCCCCTCCGGTTGCGGGAAAACGACCACTTTGCGTCTGATTGCCGGGCTGGAGATGGTCAGCAGTGGCCAGATACAGATTGCCGGAAAAGATGTGACCAAACTTCCTGCCACCGATCGTGATGTGAGTATGGTATTTCAATCCTATGCACTGTTCCCGCACATGACTGTTGAGCAAAATGTTGCCTATGGCTTGCAGGTCAGTGGCAAGAGTAAAACAGAGATCAAACAACGCACTGTAGAAGGCCTTGAATTGGTGGGTCTGCAAGGCTATGGTCCAAGATTGCCGAGTGAGCTTTCCGGGGGTCAACAGCAGCGGGTAGCTGTGGCCCGGGCACTGGTTCTTGAACCCCGGGTTTTGCTGTTTGATGAGCCCCTTTCCAATCTTGATGCCAAACTACGGCGTCAGGTACGTGAGGAAATTCGTGATATCCAACAGAAACTTGGCTTGACGGTGGTCTATGTCACCCATGACCAGGAAGAAGCGTTGGCTGTTTCAGATCGCATTATTGTGATGAATAATGCTGGTATCGCCCAGCAAGGTACGCCACGCGAGCTCTATGAGGAGCCGGCTGACCTGTTTGTTGCCGACTTCATTGGCGATGCAAATATTGTCGAGGTCCAGATCACTGCCGTGCAGCAGGGCATAGCGACGGTGGTCATCGGCAGTGGTACCATTCAGTTACCGTGTCGTGGATTGGCCATTGGCCCGGCACATGCAGCGATCCGCCCCGAAGCAATGATTTTGTCGGACCATGCGAGACTTAACTCCATTAAATGTCGGATTAAAAAGGCCAATTATCTCGGCAACCATATTGAGTACACCATCGACACTGAGCTGGGAGCTGTTTTTGTGGTTAACCATGACGTACTTCATATCCATAATAATAATGAAAATCTTCATTTGACCCTGGCCGAACATGGGGTGATGCTGGTACCGCCGACGCAATGATGGGTATGTTGCGGTTTCATGGCTATGATTGCCTGTGCTGTAGGATCTTTTTTTTATTATGTAAATTCTCACTCTTTTCATCTTTTCAATATACATGGTTTCCCAGCATTAACCCCACAATGCGATCAATAATCCGGCGACTCGTGAATTAGCGAGAGTACCGGTCCAGTCGTGGTCAGTAGGTAAGGTCAGTAAGTAAGTATTGAAAAAATCACGGATATATGGTAGTGTTTTGTTGGGGTCCGTGAAAATGTTGTGCACCTATATACTGCGGGATAGTCGTTTCCGATCATGTGTAATCAAGGTTCTAGCCTACAGCTGCGGTCTGTTGCCGAGCATTTTGCTGCCCGGTATGGCCACTGCCCAGGTCACGGCACTGCACTTTCCCACTCCGTATGCACCAATTTTCACCGGACAAGTTCGCGAGCCCGCGATCAAGACTGTCCAAATCCAACGTGTTCAACCGCATTCACTGGTTCTTGCTGACGGCCAGCAACAGACGATAGTGACCCTTTATGGCAGTTCCCTGGCTGCCATAACCTCGGCGCAACTCGTTTTGGGTTCTCAACCTGTACCAGATGCTCGTCTTCGTCTGGGTCCGGCCGGAGACCGTAGCCGTCGTATTGTTATCCAGTTAGCCAGGGTGACCCGACCCGGTACGGGCTATCAAATCAGGGTCAGGGCTGGACAGAGACAGATGATGCTGCCGATTCGAATTCGTATCCGGGCAGCTGAATCCCATACGCCAGTAAACGATACGGGTTTGGCTTCTTCACTGCCGAGGTTCCAGACCCCGGTTTCTGTTAGGAGAGTACAGCCAGAGAGAAAACTTCTTCGATTTCGCCGACCGTTTACACATGGCGAACAGGTTTTGAATAATCGGCGAATCCAGGTTTTATCTGCACAACCCGGGTCAATACAACTTGTGGCCGGGGGTGCATCACAGCAACTGGTACTCACCGGTAAACATTTGGACGAAATTACCGGGGTGCGATTTGTTCCTGCTACGAAGTCGTTGGTGGTGATCATAAAAACCGCAAGCAAAACACGTCTGTTGCTTACACTACAGGCCGGTATGGTTGATCATGAGGGGATGGTTTACCAATTGCAGCTTAAAGCAGGTACTTCGAGTATTTATACCTCGGTTAGTTTGCGTATCCAAAACTCCGGCCAAACGGTGCCGGGCAACAAGCCAGCAGTGGCCATCAAGCAGTTCCAAGTGCAACCGGTTGTCGTTTTTTCCGGTGATTCGGTTTCAGCTACGCTGTTTTTGACACGAGTTCCCGATTATCCCGTTACCGTACACCTAACTTCGAGCAATCCACTTGTATCAATCGACCCCCCTTCAAGGGCAATGCGGGAACAGACAGCCACGTTCGCTGTATATACCATGAAGGCGAAGGTAGAAACCAAAGTCTTGATCACTGCGGTGATACCGGGCCAGCAACCAACGCGTACTGCGCTTCTCAAACTGATGCCGCTACCGGAGATAGTGGACTTCACAGGCAATGGTCAGCACAGCCCAGTGGTAATCCCGGGTGAATCCCTGCAACTGCGTTGGCAAACCCGCAATGCTTCTTCGGTGCGTATCGAACGGGACGGTAATATTATTGCGGATCACCTGCAAGCTACCGGGCGAATCCAGGTCAGGCCACAAGTTGCTACACAATATCACCTGATTGCCGGCACTGCGCAAAAGCGATTTTCCGGATCTGTTAACGATGTCGAGTCCAGTTTTGATGTCAAGATGATGGAACCGGCGGTTCTGCAGGATATTACGTTGTCGTCGGCCACAGCTTTTCCCCATGAGAACATAAAAGGAACCGTGTCATTGACTCATGCCTCTTCTTCCCTGTCTCCGACCGTGGTGGAGTTGTCTTCGAGTAACCAGGCTGCTGTTCCCTACCGACCCATGATCACCCTGCTCGACGCAGTAGGTAGCTTTACATTGCACACTGCGATCGTCCACATGACCACCGAGGTTACGATAACAGCAACAATACCCAAACGAAACTCAATAGTGAATACCCTGCTCAAGGTGCTGCCATTACCGGAAATTGTACGTTTTACCGGTGATGACGGCCATGGCCATAATCGCCATGGTAAAAATATTTTTCACGTAAATGCCTTCAGGGGAGAACCTCTCATGCTGAGTTGGGTAACCGCGAGTGCCCGGTTGGTCCGGATTGAAGAGGCTGGAAAAGTAATTGCTGACCAACAGCCACCGTCCGGGACGCTTACTGTTACGCCGCAAGAGGATACTCGGTATGTTCTGGTCGCTGTCGGCGCGCAGCAGCGTGTAGTTTCTTCTGCTCTCTCTGTTACCGCCAGATCGCCTCGTTTGTCTCTCAAGGCCGATCTCTATAATATCCAGGCAGGACGGGGAACCGGGCTTTATCCGGTGTTGTATGGTTGGGATCGAAGAGACCTTATTTCCAGCCGGGCAGAGGATTTTTTACTGAAAATCGAGCAAACCGGTAACAACATGGGTACGCTGCAATTTGTCCAAGATCATTGGTTCTATCGGGCTCCGACCACAGTCAAGGATCAACGACAGGTGTTCATCATTGCCACGCTGCGACGTGAAAGTCATATCAGCACCGGGTTACGCCTGCGTTTGTATAGAGGACGATAGCCCTGAATCTTTTGCAACCAGGATACCGGCGGGAATTAACTTTTGTTCAGGTAAGGAAAGAGCGACGCGCCTGCTTGCCCAGTGCCCCGGTCTGGCGCAATCATGTAGAAAAGGCATCAGGTATTTTGGTAATAGAGGTTTTGTGGGTGGCAAGCATCTGCGAAGAAGTACCAGCGCTCGATTAACAACCCCAGGAATTGGCAAGTTGCCGCACCGAGTAGCAGTGGTTTGCCGTTGTTGGCCAGGGATAACGACATCAGGATGATCGGCAGCCAGAAGGTCAGGATAATGAATATCCAGCGTGATCTCTGCATAAAAATACGGTTCCGGCCATGGAAGAACTCACGGGTATTGAAAGAGCCGCCGATTGCTCCCTGGGCTTGTTGAAAAATTTGGTTGTGACGGATACCAAGTGCTGTTTGCAAGGTCGATTTATGAAGTAGGGTTCGGTTATGCCAAAGACTTGCACTGCGGGAAATCAGTGCGAGCAATGTCACCACAATTGCCGTGACTGTAAAAAAATGCAGGTGCTCTGAGTCGGTGGCAGTCGCTAACGCAGCAGCGAGGGTGAAACCGGACGCAGTGCCGAGCAGGATAAAGTTGATTACCGTCAAGGCACTGGCCCATTCCTGGAGAAAACGGATACAGGCATAGATCATGCCGGTACAAACGAACAATACCAGACTGAAGATCGCGCCGATGGTACCAATACCCAGACTCAGGGACGAGATCTTTGATGCGGATTGTGTGTCGGTGTCGGTGTAGGTGTACATCGCCAGACCATACAGTATTACACTCAATATCATCAAAGGCAGGGTGATTACTTCCCGGGATAACCAGGAAGTACGCCAGCGTGTGGCGGATCGCCAGGCGCGTAATGGATGACCGAGATGGAAAAACGAGGCCATCAGCCCTGTCAGGAGTAACAGGAGTGCCAGAATGCTGCCGAGAATTTGCAGCTGGATTGAAACCGGTGTATCGAGAAAACCAAGCCATGACCAGACCTGATTGGCGTAGAGTGCAAGAAACAGCCCCTGACCGGCACCGATCAGTGTGGTCAGAAAAATGAGTGATAAAGCGGGTTGCATGGTGTGAACTCCGTCAATGTGAATATTGTGGTTGTGTATTCATGGACAGCACGTCATTACCAGCTGGTGACGTCTTCGAGAGAAGGTTCATCCAGTGCGGGTGGCGGTAGCGGGGCTTCTTTTTTCAGTGGATTGTCGGCTCGCAGCAGTTCGTCTTCATGTACCTGTCTGGGGATCCTGCGTCTTGGCAGGTAGTGGTTGGCCGGGTTTGTCCCCCATTCCGGCATCAAGGTGTAGCCACCCTGTTCGCGGATCAGTCTGGAGACTTCAGATTCGGAATCGTGGACGTCACCAAAGATCCGGGCACTGGTAGGACAGGCCAGAACACAGGCCGGCTTGCGTTCCGCCTCAGGCAGGTTCTGATCATAGATGCGGTCAATACAAAGGGTGCATTTTTTCATCACCCGCTGTTTTTCGTCAATTTCCCGTGCCCCATAGGGACAGGCCCAGGAGCAATATTTACAGCCAATGCATTTTTCGTAATCGACCAGAACAATACCATCTTCCGGGCGTTTGTAACTGGCGCCGGTCGGACAAACCGGAACACAGGGTGGATTTTCACAATGCAGACAGGACTTTGGGAAATGGACGGTTTGGGTATTCGGGTAGCTGCCGATTTCGAAGGTTTGGACTCGGTTGAAGAAGGTGCCACTGGGGTCTTTACCATAAGGATTTTGATCGCTCATCGGCCCGGAAATGCCCGAGGCATTCCATTGTTTGCAGCTCGTAACACAGGCACTGCAGCCGACACAGACATTCAGATCGATAATCAGGGCCAATTGTGTCATGTTTGTGGCCCCCGCTTAGGGTGCAGAATTTTGCCGACCCGATAACTGAGCCAGCTGTTGTTCCGGGCTGACATGCCTGGCAATGGATGAATGGCCTGAAATTGTGGTGATGTGATCCTTTGTTCGTCTGCGCCTGCCTTGTAAATCCGTACCCGTACATCGTACCAGCCTGCCTGGCCGGTAACAGGGTCTGAATTGGAAAAACGCTCATCATTACCTGTGGCTGGCAATTCTTCGGCAATCAGATGGTTGAGTAGGAAACCTTTTGTCGCTTCGTTGGCATCACCGGCAAGATTCCAGGCTCCGGCAGCCTTGCCGATAGCGTTCCAGGTCCATACTGTTCCAGGTTCTACAGCTTCGGTGAAGCGACAGAGGCACCGCACCCTGCCATGCATCGATTCGACCCAGACCCAGTCATCATTGTCAAAGCCATTGGCCTTGCCGACGCTGGGGTGGACATGGATGTAGTTATGACCATGAATCTGGCGTAACCAGGCATTCTGGGAATCCCAGGAATGATACATGGCCATCGGTCGCTGTGTGATGGCATTGAGAGGGTATTTGTTGAGATCCGTTAACTGTGCTTCCAGAGGCTCATAGTAAAAGGGCAGGGGATCAAAGTAGGTTTCGATTCGTTTTCGTAATCGATCCGGTGGCTGTCGACCATCAGTTTTGCCCTGGGCGGCCAAACGAAATTTTTGCAGTACTTCAGAATACAAATGGATATTGATCGGTTCGGTGTAACGGATCAAGCGGTGACGTTGTGCCCACTGCAGATAACCCTGGTTCCAGTTACGCATGTATTGATAAGACAGCGGCAGACGATAATGATAGAAGCAGTTGTTTTTGGCATACATTTCCCATTGCTTGGGGTTGGGCTCCCCACGCATGAATTTTTCGCCACCCTTGCCACGCCAGCCGGCCAGAAATCCAATACCGGAACCGGGTTCAGTTTCATGATTGACGATAAAATCCTGGTAATCGCGGTATTTCCGACTGCCATCCTGATGAACAAAGGCGGGGAGCTGTAATCTTGAACCCAGTTCAATCAGCACTTCCTGGAACGGCTTGCACTCGCCGGTCGGTGGCAATACGGGTATCCTTACCGAATCTATGGGTCCATCGAATTCGGAAATGGGTCGATCCAGCATCGAGATTACATCGTGACGTTCCAGATAAGTGGTATCAGGAAGAACAAGATCGGCAAAGGCCGTGGTTTCTGACTGAAAGGCATCACAGACTATCAGGAACGGAATTTTGTATTCGCCATCGTCGCCCCGGTCACAAAGCATTTTGCGGACTTCGACCGTGTTCATGGTTGAGTTCCAGGCCATATTGGCCATAAACAGCATCAGGGTGTCGATTCGGTACGGGTCACCACGCCAGGCATTGGTAATCACATTTTGCATCATGCCATGGACTGATAACGGATATTCCCAGGAGAACGCCTTGTCGATACGCACCGGTTCGGCCGTGTCTTCATCGATAAACAGGTCGTCCGGGTCGGCGGGCCAGCCCAGCGGCAAACCATCAAGCGTACTGTTGGGTCGAACCGCTTCGGGTACCGTCGGCGTTTTGGCACAGGGTGGGATGGGGCGGGGAAATGGGGATTTGTGGCGAAATCCACCGGGTCGATCGATGGTGCCCAGCAGGGTCATCAGTATCGACAGGGCGCGGGTGGCCTGGAAACCATTGGAGTGAGCAGCGAGTCCGCGCATGGCATGAAATGCGACCGGGTTACCTGTGACAGTGTCATGGTCTTTGCCCCAGACATCGGTCCAGGCGATCGGCAGTTCTATTTTCTGGTCGCGGGCCGTAATACCGGCTTCATGCGCCAGTTCGCGGATGGTTGCAGCCGGGATGCCGGTTATGTTCTCCGCCCACTCGGGTGTATATTGCTCGACCCTCTCCAGCAGTAATTGAAAGGCCGGTTTGACGGCGACCCCGTCGGACAGTTTAAACGCTCCCAGAAGATGGGGGTCCGCACCTTCGGTTCGGTTGAGAACCGCTTTTTGGCTATGACGATCCCACCAGAGTTTGTTTTGAGGGTCGAAGCAACCCTCTTCACTGGGAATTTCTGCACGCAGGAACATCCCGTGTTCACGATTATTTGGATCGTCATTGACCAGTTCCGGGGCGTTGGTGTACTGAATCAGAAACTCACGGTCATACAGACCCTGTTTGATTATTTCGTGGATCATGGCCAGCAGCAGCGCACCATCGGTGCCCGGTTTGATCGGAATCCATTCATCAGCGATGGCAGAATAACCCGTTCGAACCGGATTGATGGAGATGAAGCGTCCACCACCACGTTTATATTTGGCCAGGGCAATTTTCAATGGATTGGAGTGGTGATCCTCAGCCGTGCCAAGCATGATAAAGAGACGGGCCCGATCCAGGTCGGGTCCACCGAATTCCCAAAATGATCCCCCCAGGGTGTAAATCATACCGGCGGCCAGATTGACCGAGCAAAAACCGCCATGAGCAGCGTGATTCGGTGTGCCGAACTGCTTGGCAAACAAACCACTTAAGGCCTGCATCTGGTCGCGTCCGGTAAAAAAAGCAAACTTTTTGGGATCGGTTTCACGGATACTGCGAAGACGTTCCTCCATCAGTGTGAATGCTTCTTCCCAGGAAATAGCTTCGAATTCTGCGGTACCGCGTTCCGAGCCAATCTTGCGACGGAGAGGTCGGGTCAGACGGGCTGGTGAATATTGTTTCATAATCCCGGAGGAGCCTTTGGCGCAAATCACACCCTGGTTTAAAGGATGTGCCGGGTTACCCTCGATATAACGTATCTTGCCGTCTTCGATGGTGACACGAATACCGCAGCGGCAGGCGCACATATAACAGGTAGTATTCTTGACCTGTGAACCAGCTTGGGTTGCCGGGTTGTCATTCATTGCCATCCTCCGTATGCTGGCTGCAGAGTGGACTCCTTCGAGCGCCAGATTGGTTGCTGATTATCGACCTGTGCAGAGTCGAATTGGTGATGTTGATAGGATTAGTGTTGTTGAGATAATACTATGTCAGTTTTGCATATTACAGAATAATAAATTAATCATATACAAAAATACTGTGATGTGCTAAAGATTCAGATTTGTGCAAATTTATTTGTTTTGAAATGAATCGAAGGCTGGGATTGCGACTGATATTCTTTCCCGGTAGACTGTCAGTTGCAAGTAGATTTATCTTGCTTGTTGTAATTCACGTCAGGAACCCAATATGAGGAATATTCTGACCGATTTAGCTTGATTTTGACCATTTTGGTCATGAGCGAGAAACAAGTCTGTAAAAATTCCGGCTTGTAGAAGCAATTCATCCAAGTACCTACCCGGAGGAAGTTAAAATGGCAACCTATGAATGTGCAATTTGCGGAATGGGCGTCAATGCCACCTGTGCGAAATGTGATGCGGCACTGGTAGATGACGAGTTGACTCTGGATACTGGTGACAAGGTGCAGATCTCAAAATGCCCTAATGGTCATGGCAAGATCAAGTCACCGATGTGTTGTGGTCAGGATATGGCCTGTACTGCAGGTTGAAACGTTAATGTCGATTATCACCGACCGGTAGTTTTGAATGCTGCAAGGCCGGTTCGTACTGCAGTCAGTAGAATCCATGGCATTGGATCATGCCGAAATAACATCGTAGTGATATGAAATTTCAGGATGGTCGGTGTCCTGGTTTGGTGTGATAAATGATCAGTCCAGACGTCTGGTGGCTGTATGCTCTGTAAGCGCTAGGAGGCTGTCCTAGAACAGGAGTCGTAGCGAGGGAAAGCGGATTTGAGGCCATTTTTTCGATCCTTTGAGGCGAATAGTCGTTCTATTTAACGAAAATGAGCGGAAAAATGGACCAAAG
>CAZTLH010000033.1:0-12328 GCA_964614335.1 uncultured Gammaproteobacteria bacterium | reverse complement strand
ATATGGAGTAAAATAACACCGCTTGATGCTGGTTTAATGACTTTGGCATGAAGCACACAAGTTGTCGACAAATTTATTGTCAGAATCAGGAAATAATTCTTGACTAAATTACTGGGTATATATATCCTCACCTAGTCAGAGTACCCTGTTTCGGTACCCTTAAAATATTGTCGTACAGTACTTTCTAACGATGGAATGAGAGGTAAAAATGCGTTTAACTACTAAAGGGCGTTATGCCGTAACCGCAATGATCGATCTAGGGCTGCGTAGTGATGGCTCGGCACTGACATTGCACGAAATCGCCAAAAAACAGGATATTTCATTATCCTATCTTGAGCAGCTGTTTGCCGGTCTGCGTCGCCATGGCCTGGTCAGTGGTACCCGTGGACCCGGTGGTGGATATCGTCTGGCCAAGGATGCATCCGAGATTTCTGTGGCTGATGTAATCGTCGCGGTCGACGAAAAAGTTGATATCACCAATTGCAATGGACGGGAAGACTGCAAAGATGGTGAGCGTTGTCTGACGCACGAGTTGTGGAGTAATCTCAGTTGCATGTTGTATGAGTTTATGGATGGCATCAAATTATCAGCATTGCTGGAAACCGCGAGTGAGGAAAGCAGGGCGAAGATGCGTGTCGTGGCTGGCTGATTAATGGTGAACATGATTCCGGCGGTAATACGCCGGAAGCACTTTCTGCAGGAGCAGCTGAGAGCTATGGTATGAGTACATCGGCAGATGAAATCAGTGGTCTGGTAGGACGGGAATACAAGGAAGGGTTTATTACGGATATCGATTCCGACACCCTTCCGCCCGGTCTCGATGAGACCGTCGTGGAAAAAATTTCCAGGCACAAGCAGGAACCACGGTGGATGCTGGATCGTCGTTTGGAGGCTTACCATAACTGGCAGCAGATGACTTTGCCGGAATGGGCGCATGTGCATTACAAGCAGATCGATTTTCAGGAGATCAGCTATTTTTCTGCCCCAAAATCGAGCTCTGAGCAGTTACAGAGTTTGGATGAAGTCGACCCCAAGTTACTGGAGACCTACAAAAAGCTCGGGATACCGATTGAAGAGCAGAAGATGCTCGCCAATGTTGCTGTTGATGCCGTTTTTGACAGTGTATCGGTGGCCACGACCTTCAAGAAGACGCTGTCAGAGGCCGGTGTTATTTTTTGCCCCATGTCTGAGGCCTTGCGTGAGCATCCTGAGCTGGTGAAGAAATATCTCGGGTCTGTGGTGCCTGCCGGCGATAATTTTTATGCGGCACTGAATACAGCCGTATTTTCGGATGGCTCGTTTGTCTATGTGCCCAAAGGGGTACGTTGCCCAATGGAGTTGTCGACCTATTTTCGTATCAATGCCAGCAACACCGGGCAGTTTGAACGAACTCTGATCGTGGCTGATGAAGGTGCCTATGTCAGCTATCTCGAAGGTTGCTCAGCACCGCAACGTGATGAAAATCAGCTGCATGCCGCAGTGGTTGAGCTGGTGGCCATGAAAGACGCCGAAATCAAGTATTCCACAGTACAGAACTGGTACCCCGGCGATGAGGAAGGGCGTGGTGGTATCTACAATTTTGTTACCAAACGCGGTCTTTGTCATGAGTCAGCCAAAATTTCCTGGACCCAGGTCGAAACCGGCTCGGCAATCACCTGGAAATATCCCAGTGTGGTGTTACAGGGCGACCATTCTGTAGGTGAATTCTATTCGGTTGCATTGACCAATAATCGGCAACAGGCGGATACCGGGACCAAGATGATCCATATTGGCAGCAATAGCCGATCAACGATTATTTCCAAGGGCATCTCGGCCGGTCACGCCCAAAATACCTATCGTGGTCAGGTCAAGGTGTTGGCCAGGGCTGAAAATGTCCGTAATTATTCACAATGCGATTCGCTGTTGCTCGGAGATCGTTGCGGGGCTCATACCTTTCCCTATATTGAAGTACGAAATCCCAGTGCCCAGGTCGAACACGAGGCCACGACCTCCCGAATCGGCGAAGATCAACTGTTTTTTCTGCGTCAGCGTGGGCTGGCTGAAGAAGATGCCGTATCGCTGATTGTTAATGGTTTCTGTAAGGAAGTGTTCAAGGAACTGCCGATGGAATTCGCGGTTGAGGCCCAGGCCTTGCTCGGTATCAGTTTGGAAGGTGCTGTTGGTTGAACAGGGATTACCGGCGGCTTGCGGATTACAGAATAATTATCTAATTTAACCGTATCATGTAAAGAGTATATTATGCTGAGTATCAAAAATCTGCATGCAAATGTTGGCGAAAAACCAATTCTCAAAGGTATTGACTTGCAAGTACGGGCCGGGGAAGTCCATGCCATTATGGGGCCTAATGGCTCCGGAAAAAGCACACTGGCCAATGTCCTGGCCGGCAAGGAAAACTATCAGGTTACGGCCGGTGAAATCCTGTTCAATGGCCAGGATCTATTGCCGTTGGCACCGGAAGTCAGGGCATGTGAAGGCATTTTTCTGGCTTTTCAGTATCCTGTGGAAATTCCTGGTGTCAGCAATGTCAATATGCTCAAGGCTTCGGTCAATGCAATTCGTCGCTACCGTGGCGAAGAAGAACTGGACGCTATCGATTTTTTGGCTTTGGTTAAAGACAAGGCCAGGGCCGTGGAAATGAAGCAGGAGTTCCTCTATCGCTCGGTCAATGAAGGATTTTCCGGCGGCGAAAAAAAGCGTAATGAAATACTGCAGATGGCAATGCTGCAACCCCGGCTGGCGGTGCTTGATGAAACCGACTCGGGTCTGGATATCGATGCACTGCGTATCGTTGCCGGTGGTGTCAATGCCCTGCGCAGCCCGGATCGGGCGTTTGTGCTGGTTACACATTATCAACGGCTGCTGAATTATATCGAGCCGGATTTCGTCCATGTGCTGGCCAATGGACGGATTATCCGTTCCGGTGATAAGAGTCTGGCGCTGGAACTCGAAGATAAAGGTTATGGCTGGCTCGACCAGGGGCAAGAGACTGAGGCCCGGGTATGAGTTCACCTGCCCTGGATTCGTTACTGGCTGCACAAGCAGGCTGGGTGACCGGGAATGACCCGGGTCTGACAGCGCGACGCGCGGCCGGTTTGAAACAACTGCGGCTGCAGGGTTTGCCAACCCTGCGTGATGAAGACTGGCGCTATACCAGTTTGAAGATCTTGGAAAAACAAAAGTTTCAACCATTACAACAATCTGGCACGGTAGCATCCGGGATACCTGAATCCGCATTATTACCTGATCTGGGCGGTCCAAGACTGGTTTTTGTAGATGGCTGTCTGGCGCCGGAGTTGTCTTCAGTGCAACAGCTTCCTGCCGGGGTGAGAATCAGTGAATTAGCCAGTGCGGTAGCTGCAGATCCGTCATTGAGTGGTGCGCTTGGCAGCTGTTTGCCGACACCTGGAAATGGCTTTATCCCACTGAATGAAGCCTTTTTGGGTAAAGGTGCCTGTGTGCATATCGGCGCCAATGTCAGGCTCGAGGAACCGGTACAGCTTTGCTATATCAATTCTGGTACAGTGGACGGCGCGGCGGTTCTGCCGCGGAATCTGCTGATCCTGGATGAAGGTGCCGAGGCAGTCGTGCTGGAGCGATATTCCGGCCAGGGTAGTGTGGTGTCCTTTACGGATGTCCAGACCGAAGTGCGTCTGGGTGCCAATGCCAAACTGCAACACTATTTGTTACAGGAAGAGACCGACGCTGCATTTCACATCGGTGGTCTGTATGTGCAGCAACTTCAGGACAGCCAGTTTGTATCCCATGTTGTGCATCTTGGTGGTCGTCTGGTACGACGTGACCTGGATATTCGACTGGCTGGCCAGGGCGCGACATGCGAGCTCAATGGTTTGTATGTCGGCGGTGGTCGCCAGCATATCGACAACCATACTGTCGTCCATCATGAACAGCCCCATGGTTCCAGCAATCAGCTCTATAAGGGCATGCTTGATGATCGATCCAGGGCGGTGTTTCATGGCCGGGTGGTGGTTTCTGAAGGGGCTATCAAGACGGATGCCCGGCAAAGTAACCGCAATTTGTTACTATCACGATTTGCCGAGATTGATACCAAACCACAACTTGAAATTTATAATGATGATGTCAAATGCACGCATGGTGCGACCGTAGGGCAACTCGATACCGACGCGCTGTTTTATTTGCGTTCCCGCGCCATCGATGAAGCCGCGGCTCGACGTTTGTTAACAGTCGCCTTTGCCCGCGAAGTAGTCGAAAAAATGACATTGCCTGCGGTACGGACGCATGTTGATCGTCAGCTGGAGGCCAGCTTGTTACGGGAGGCTCGTTGATGCAGACCGGGGCAGCTTCATTGATGACCGCCACGGATCGTCTGACCACCGGTGCGGTCAAGGCAGATTTTCCGATACTGCAGCAGCAGATCGGGAATAAACCCCTGGTCTATCTCGACAGTGGTGCCAGCAGTCAAAAGCCTGAAGTGGTGATTGCCGCCATGGATGAGTACTATCGCCGGGATCATTCCAATGTGCATCGTGGTGTTCATACCCTAAGTCAACGCGCAACCAATGCCTATGAGCAGGCACGTCAGAAGGTAGCAGATTTTATTAATGCACCTTCTGCAGATGATGTGGTATTTGTCCGTGGCACCACCGAAGCGATCAATCTGGTGACCAATTCCTACGGTGCGTCGCAATTACACAGCGGTGACGAGGTCTTGATTACTGCACTGGAACATCACGCCAATATTGTCCCCTGGCAAATGATCTGTGAGCGTACCGGGGCACAGTTACGGGTATTGCCGATCAATGATCGTGGTGAACTACAGCTTGATCAGCTGGATGTCCTGTTGACGGCAAAAACAAGGATTATGGCGCTGGCCCATGTCTCCAATGCCCTCGGCACCATCAATCCGGTAGCGGAGATTATCACCAGAGCACACGACAAAGGGGCAGTGGTCCTGATTGACGGTGCACAGTCGATACCACATACCCGGATCGATGTTCAGGCCATGGATTGTGATTTTTTCTGTTTTTCCGGGCATAAAGTCTATGGGCCGACCGGTATCGGTGCACTGTATGGTCGGCGGGCTTTATTGCAGCAGATGCCACCCTGGCAGGGTGGTGGTGACATGATCCGGATCGTCACTTTCGAAAAAACGACCTATGCCGAGCCACCGGTGCGTTTCGAGGCGGGTACACCGGATATCGCCGAGGCGATTGGTCTCGGTGCAGCTCTCGATTATGTCTCGGCCATTGGTCTGGAGCACATTGCAGCGCATGAAAAAACACTGTTGGAGTACGCCACAGCGCAATTAAGTGCCGTACCAGGTTTACGTATTATCGGAACTGCCGCACACAAGGCCGGGGTGATTTCGTTTCTCTTGAAGGGCATTCATCCGCATGATCTGGGGACAATCCTGGATGCGGAAGGGGTCGCGATACGGGCTGGCCATCATTGTGCCATGCCGGTGATGCAGTTTTTTGCCATACCCGCCACTGCCCGAGCATCTTTTGGTCTTTACAATACCATCGCCGATGTGGACGCACTCGTGGCCGCCTTGTACAAAGCCAGGGAGTTATTCAGATTATGAATGATTTGCGTGAACTGTACCAGGAAGTCATCTTTGACCATAACCGTCATCCGCGCAACTTTGGCAAACTTGAAGGGGCCACCCATGAGGCCGATGGTTATAACCCCTTGTGTGGTGATCGTTTGCATCTCTATCTCAAACTGGATAATGATAATTTTGTCGAACGTGTTACATTTGAGGGTGATGGCTGTGCGATTTCCACCGCCTCTGCTTCGCTCCTGACCGAGACCCTGCGTGGTAAATCTGAAGATGAGGCACGACAGCTATTACAGGATGTGGTGACCATGGCAACCGGTGGCCCTGTGGACACCGATGCATTGGGTAAACTCGGTGTTTTGTCCGGTGTTCAGGAATTTCCGGCCCGGGTCAAATGCGCCACATTGGCCTGGCATACACTGGAAGCGGCTCTGGATCAGGATGGCGACGCGGTGATGACCGAGTAACGGACGATGATAGAAGCATCAAACCAACAACCATTGACACCGACACAGCAGCCAAAGACCGTCACAGAAGGTGAAATGTCGGAAGATCAGGTCTTGCAGGCACGTCTGATTGCCGGTCTGCAACAGATTTACGATCCGGAGATTCCGGTGAATATCTATGATCTTGGCCTGATTTATGCGATTGATGTTGATGATGACCAGCATGTTCATATCCAGATGACCCTGACAGCACCGGGCTGCCCGGTAGCCCAGACTTTTCCGGGTATGGTGGAAAGCGAAATCAGCAAGATCGATGGTGTCAGTGGTGCGACGGTGGAGATTGTCTGGGATCCACCCTGGACCCAGGACCGTATTACCGAGGCGGCACGGCTGGAACTGGGACTTTTGTGATCGGAATTAGATGGTTATGACAGACTGGACGGATGTTTGTGGTGAAGGTGAATTATCACCGGGTAGCCACAAAGTTGTCGATGTCGATGACGTTATGGTTGCAGTTTTCAATATCGATGGCGAATTTCTGGCTGTTGAAGATGCTTGCAGTCACGATGGCGGCGAACTCGCCTGCGGCTTGCTTGAAGGCGATGAGATTGTCTGCCCCCGTCATGGTTCGCGTTTCAATTTACATACCGGTGCGGTGCTTTCGCCGCCGGCCTATGAAGACATCCCGGTCTTTCCCGTGCGTTGCCTGAATGGACGTATCGAGGTTCGAGACCCCCGCTGGGATTGATTTATAGGAGCCTGTCCAAGAATAGAGAACCTACTGCGGAAAAGCAGTGTTGGCCCATTTTTACGCTCATTTTCGTTAAATAGAACAACTATTCGCCTCAAATGATCGAAAAAATGACCTCAAATCTGCTCTCCCTCGTAACGGCTCCTATTCTCGGACAGGCTCCTAGCCATTACTCCACGAATTCTTTCTGCTCTAACTATTTCTCCCCGTAGGTACGTATGAAAGTTGTATTCATCAACCCCTATGAATTGGGTCGCCAGTCTCTGGCAATCGCCTCCCCATTGGCCACTTTACAGGCACAAGGATTTGAAGTCGCGAGTATCGATCTGGCGCTGCAGCGATTGACGGCCGAAGAATTGCAGGATGCCACGGTGATTGCGATCCATTTGGGCATGCATACGGCCAGCCGGATTGCGATCGCGGCCTTTCCACGGATTCGGGAATTGGCGCCGACGGCACATATCTGTGTTTACGGCTGGTATGCTGCCGCCAATGCCGAACTATTTTTTGAGCTTGGCGCCGTCGCAGCTTTCAGTGGTGAAGTAGAAGACGCATTGTTGGCATTTGCCTGTCAGGTCAGAGACCGTGATTGCAGACTGGAACTGGACTACCGTCAGCCACTGATCAGCACCGACAGCATCGATTGGCAGATACCGGAACGTAGTCAAATGCCGGCGCTGGACCGCTATGCCCACTTGTTGTTGGCGGATGGCAGTCGTCACACCGTGGGCTTTGCCGAAACCACCAGAGGCTGTAAACACCTGTGTCGGCATTGTCCTGTAGTTCCGGTGTACCAGGGGCGATTTCGAGCCATCCCCAAGGCCATTGTGCTGGCAGATATTCGCCAGCAAGTCGCTGCCGGAGCCCGGCACATCTCCTTTGGCGACCCGGATTTCCTGAATGGTCCCGGTCATGCTGTCCGTATCCTCGAGGCCATGCGGGCTGAATTTCCGGAACTGAGTTTTGATGCCACCATCAAGATCAGTCACCTGTTGGCACAACGTGAATTGTTACCCAGATTGCGCGACTGGGGTTGTCTGTTTATTACTTCGGCTGTCGAGTCAACCGATGATGTCATTTTGGAAAAATTGCAAAAAGGGCATTGCAGGGCCGATTTTGCAGAAGTCGTGGCGCTGACCCGTAACCATGGAATCGTCTTGTCACCGACCTTCGTACCCTTTACTCCCTGGACCAGCCTTGCCGGTTATTGTGATTTATTACAGACGATTAACCGTCTGCAACTGGTCGATGCCGTGCCATCCATTCAACTGGCCATTCGTTTGCTGGTGCCGGCGGGTTCCTGGCTGCTAAAAGATACCGATATACTGAAATTCTGTAGAGACTTTGATCCGCAATTACTGGGTTACCCATGGCAACACCCACAGCCTGCCGTGGATGCCCTGCAACTGCAGATCCAGGCAGTGGTTGAGGACGCGGAGCAGAACGAGCAAAGTCGACAACAGACCTTTACCAATATCTGGCTGCTGGCCCATGAAGCTGCCGGGATTACTCTTCCGGTACCGATTTTTGCTCAGGAGCTGGCCGTGCCACATTTATCGGAGCCCTGGTATTGTTGTGCCGAACCGACCGCGCAACAACTTCAGCAATTTTAGGTTTACCGAGTATTGGTATTGGGCAATATTCATTCAATGTTATTTACAATTTGACAAAGACAACATTTATATTTTTGCTATTGGCGGGTACAACGATTAATTTTGACTCGTCTTTACTCGTCAGGAATGGTTGTGGTGGGCGAGAGATAGCTGTAAATCAATGTCTGGAATGAACTTTTTTGTAAGCTTTGGAGATGAGCCATGACGACAACTGTGAAACAGCGTGTTGAAGAGCTGGAAATCAAATATGCCTATCATGAGGAGACACTGGAGGCTTTGGACAAGGTTATCAGTAGACAGCAACAACAGCTTGATACCCTGGAGGGTCTTTGTCGGGAACTGCTGGAACGGGTGCGTGCGTCATCGGTCGACAATGCTGTTTCCGGCACAGCAGAAGCACAGCGACCCCCTCATTATTAGCGTGTCATCGACATCCAGAGCCAGCGCTCGTTAATACATAACAGGATGTTTGCCAGTGGAACAATTGTGGTGATCTGTGTGGAATTCTTTCACCAGAATTCACTTCCCCGTGTGCTACACTACCCTCTACTTATTTGGCCTTGGTCGGCAACCCACCAGTGTCGATAATCGGTGCAGACACCCCGGCCAGACCGGCGAGTTCGCCAACCGTCAACGGTTTGATCGGAGGGCGCAAGTGGTAATGGCCGATCGTCTTTACTGAAATACCACGTTCACGGGCAAAGGTCTCACTGACGGCAAGTCCACACATGCGCCCCTGACACGGCCCCATGCCGCAGCGGGTAAAGGCCTTGGCCTGATTTGGGCCGGGGCAGCCGAGTCGAATCACTTTACGTAACTCGCCTGCGCTGACTCCTTCGCAGGGGCACACGATCAAGTCATCGCTAACGCTGAGTTCCGGTGGTGGAAACAGTCGATCGAGAAAGGGACGGGCACCGAGTTCGCGTGCCAAACCATGTAGTGCATCATGTGCCAGTGCATCACGTTGTGTCGTGTCAATGCACAGCAGCTGGTGTGCCACCTCCAGAGCAGCAAGTTGTCCGCGCATCCTCGCCGCGCGCGCACCACCGATTCCTGCACCATCACCTGCCGCGAGAATTCTGGATGTACTGGTCGTACCCCAACCATCGAGGCGTGGTCGCCAACAGCACTGCAGTGGATTCCAGAGGTGTTCACAGCCAGCGGCCATCGTCAGTTGTGCATTAGGGACAATGCCGTGATGGAGCAACACCAGCCGGGTATCAATTTGTTCTCTGTGCCCACCGAAGCGGGCACTCACAGCCTCGACCTGTTCATCGCCCTCGATGACCAGGTCCTCGGCACCGCTCAATATCGACACCCCTGCGGCACGCAGTTCGCGTATCCAGCGCAGACCTTTCCACAATTCACCTCCGAACGGCAACATCCCGGGCAATGAGGGAAGGGCCTGCCACCATTGCGAGCGCGGAGTTGTCAGCCACAGCGCCCGTGGCGGGGCACCGGCACGCAGCAACTGCCAGGCCACCAGGTACAGCAGTGGCCCGCAGCCAATCAGTACAGTGGGTGTGTTCGGGATCATCGCTGAACCTTTGAGCAAAGTCTGAACGGCACCGGCACCCATCACACCCGGTAGTGTCCAACCCGGAAGTGGCACAGGACGTTCCATGGCACCAGTAGCGATAATAACAGCGCGAGCATGGTGCAACACGGCACCTCCACCTGCAACCGTACCTAATGCAATCGGGGCATCGTCGTCGTTTTCCGCTGTGATTTCCCAGACTGCAGTTTGCGGCTGGTAGGTCGCGCCACTGCAACGAAAGGCGTTGACCAATGCAAGGCCATCGTGGTAGTCGGTGCCCAGCAGCTTCAATGCTTGTGGGCGCTGCGCCGCGACCTGCTCGATATTACGATAGATCTGCCCACCGGGCACCGCCTGCTCGTCGAACAACACGGTATCGAGCCCCAATTCAGCCGCCTGGGTGGCAGCCTTTAGTCCCGCGGGCCCACCACCCACCACCGCAAGATCGATAGTCGCGTTCATGGCGGAGCATCTCCATCGAGTGTGATCTGTCGAACCCGCATACCGTCCCGAACCGGTACCAGACAGGCCTGGCGTCGACCTTCGCCTTCAATCTCAACCAGACACTCGAAGCAGTTACCAATCAGGCAACGCGGTGCGCGAGGTTCTTTGCTTACCTGGTTGACACCGAAGACCATGATCCCGGCGGCCAGCAGTGCGGCCGCCACTGTGTCACCCGCAGTGGCGACTACCGCCTGCTCTTCGAAATAAAGTATCAGCTCGGTTTGTACTTCAGGCAGCCGGCGAAACATCAAATCTCTCCAGATTGAAACAGCTATGCGTTTCAGGGATTACACGGTTGGCGATCCACTCACTGACATCCATGGCGTGATTGGCTGCCAGCGTCACACCGCTATGGCAGGTGACGACGAAGGCGCCGGGGTGACTAGCCGACTGGGCGTACACCGGAAAACCGTCGGGACTCATGATCCGCAGGGCACCCCAGGCACGCACCACACGCAAACTGGCCAGGAACGGGAAGGCACGGGTGCAGCGCCAGGCGATATCACGCAGGGTCGGGGCCTGGGTACCGGTATCAAAACCCAGATCGGCCTGTGAGTAACCAAGTAAAAAACTGCCCTCATCGGTTTGTCGCACCAGATTGGTCGGAATGTCGAAGTGCGGTGCGCAACGCTCGGTAACCATCAGCTGTCCCTGGAGCGGCACCACTGGCACGGCCAGACCAATCGATGCACCCAGGGTCGGACTGCCAAGCCCCGCTGCAACTACCACCCGTGCGCCCTCGAAAATGAGCGCATCGGTATGGACACGAAAGCCTTTGTCATGCGCTTCAATACGCCGAGCCGTATGTTCGGTATAGTAATGACCGCCCATGGCGATGAAACCGGCATGCAATGCACGTAGCAGAAGCAATGGGTTGGCGTGTCCGTCGTACGGGCAGTAGGTAGCACCCGCTACCTTCTCACCGATGCCTGGCAGTCGCTCAGCAAGCGCCTGATGATCGAGTAGCTGGTATTCATAACCATCCCTGCCTGCCTCACGACGCAAGGTCTTTAGCAACTCGACGTGACTGGCCAGTTCCTCTTCACTGAGCGCAATCATAAGCCCCCCCGGGCGACTATATGCGACATCTATTCCACTGAGAACACGAAGTTCGTCAGCAAAATCGGGCCAGATACTGGAGGCACGGCGCGACCAGTGTGCGTACTCAGGACGACCCTGACCCTTGCCCTGAACCCACACCAATCCGAAGTTGCCGCGACTGGCACGCAGCGCTACATCACCCTCGTCAAGCATCGCAACCGAAAGCCCACGACGCACCAAGCCATAGGACAGCGCGGCCCCGACCAGACCACCTCCGATAACGATTGCATCAAAGCTCGTCATCGGATATCTGAGCCAGGCGGTGGCAGGCAGTCTGGTGGCGCATCGGATCTGAAATATCAAGAGCCATGAAGGTCTCGCGACACGAGGCATCCGCGTGCGGGCAACGGGGCGCAAAGCGACAGCCCGGTGGCGGGTCGATCGGTCGCGCAATATCACCCGAGATCCGTGGAATCGGCCGCCGGTAACGAGGATCGGGTACGGGAACAGCACCGATCAAGGCGCGGGTATAGGGGTGTTGGGGATCACGGATGACCTGCTTCAACGGACCGATTTCAACTGCCTGTCCGAGGTACATAATCAACAGTCGGTCGGCGATGTTGCCGATGATTGAGAGGTCGTGAGAGACGTAGATACACGAAAAGTGGCGTTCCTTCGACAGACTCCGCAGCAAATCGAGTATTCCAGCCCGGATCGACACGTCGAGCATCGACAGTGGTTCATCGGCTATTACCGTCTCGGGTTCCATAACTAATGCGCTGGCAATGCCGATCCGCTGACGTTCACCACCGCTCAGTTCGTGTGGAAATCGAGCCGAATACTTGTCCGGGTCGAGTCCTGCCGCGGCCAGGATACCTGCAACCCGTACAGCAATCT
>CAZTLH010000032.1:0-12547 GCA_964614335.1 uncultured Gammaproteobacteria bacterium | reverse complement strand
GTGCCATTGGTTGATTCTCTGGGATCTGTGGCCAATGCCACCGGTAACCGGGTCTATCAAAATGCCATTATGGAAATCAAGGCCGAAGTCAGTACCGGTCGCAGTCTGGAAGCCACCATGACCCAGACCAAATTATTCCCCAATATGGTATTGCAGATGGTCAGTACCGGGGAAGAGTCCGGAGAGCTGGAAGTCATGCTCAACAAGATCGCCGATTTCTATGAGCGAGAAGTCGATGATGCCGTTGCGGCACTCAGCAGTTTGATCGAACCCTTTATGATCGCTTTTCTCGGCATTGTCGTCGGTACCATTGTTGTGGCCATGTATTTGCCAATATTCAAAATGGCTGCGGTATTTTAAACAGAATGGAATTGCTCATTCTGTTACAGCAGTCGGAGTTGGCCCTGATTGCAACCGTCACTGTTCTAGGCGCTCTGGTCGGCAGTTTTCTGAATGTCGTTATTTTCAGATTACCCGGTCAAATGCGTTTTGAATGGCGACAACAATGTCTGGAAATGCAGGACAAGCCGACTTCGGATGAAGAACAGCCTCCTCCAGGGCTCATCCGCCCCGCTTCACACTGTCCGTCCTGCGGGCACAGTATTCGCCCTTGGCACAATATTCCGGTTTTAAGCTATTTGTTATTACGTGGCCATTGCGCGTATTGCCACCAATCCATTAGCTTGCGTTACCCGGCAATTGAATTACTGGCAGCCGTCAGCGCTGCCGTCAGTGCCTTGACATTCGGTTGGAGCCCGGCACTCGCAGCTGCACTAATCATCGGTTGGGCCCTGATTGTACTGGCCCTGATCGATTACGACCACCAGCTACTCCCCGACCAGATCACCTTGCCGCTACTCTGGGCCGGTCTGATTACCAACTTCCAATGGCAGGTCTTTTGTGGACCTGCACAGGCGTTATACGGTGCCGTTGCCGGTTATCTGTCGCTATGGTTGATCTATCAGCTGTTTAAACTGCTCACCGGCAAAGAAGGTATGGGTTACGGTGATTTTAAACTCCTGGCCATGCTCGGCGCCTGGCTGGGCTGGCAAAGGCTACCCACTATTATTCTGTTGGCTGCCATTGTGGGCACCATCATCTCCCTGGCCCTGATGGCCGCCAAACGCCAGCAACGTGACAGCCAGATCCCCTTCGGCCCATTTCTGGGCACCGCTGGCTGGCTGACCCTGTTGTACGGCGATACCATCACCCACAGTTATCTGCAACTGCTGCGCCCTTACTGATATGCCCAGCGTTTGGGCTCATCTTGGGCCATAGTTTTTCAACGAGGATAGATCACCCAAAGTACACCAATTAAAGTTGCAAATCCACGGTCTTCACAACTCAGAGGAATTTCTGATATGTTATGTATTGGCCTGACCGGTGGCATCGGCTCAGGAAAAACTACCGTTTCCAGTCGTTTTTCCGCCCTCGGTGTACCGGTCATTGATACCGATCTAATTGCACATGCGTTGACCCGGCCTGGTCAATCGGCACTGAACCGAATCTACGAACATTTCGGACCTGAAGTACTTTCACCGGATAACCAGCAACTCAATCGGGCAGCATTGCGTGCCCTGGTGCTGGAAGACCCGGCGTCACGCAAAATACTGGAGTCGATACTGCACCCGCTGATCGAAGCCATGGCAGAAAAAAGACTCAACACTGTCAACGCTCCGGTTTGCCTGCTGGTCGTGCCGTTGCTGGTGGAGTCGGGCTGGCAATCCAGGGTCGACCGGGTGCTCGTCGTTGACGCCCCGGACACTAGCCGAAGACAATGGATCAAGACAAGAAGTCATCTCGGTGATGATGAAATCGACGCCTTGTTTGACTCGCAAACGAGTCGTCAAAATCGTCTCGACATTGCCGATGACATCATCAATAACAATCAGGACCCAGCACATCTTTACCGACAGGTCGATCAGCTGTATTTGCGTTATTTAATACAAATACTCAGTTAAAAGTTAAGGGAAACATCCTTGTGCACAGATTGACACATGGCAACATCCTTGGCCTGGTCTACAGTCAGGCGTTTTTGTAATCGCACGCCGATCGATCCCTTAATGGCCTGATCGTATTCAGCAAAGGCAGCACTGAGCTTTTGCGCCGCCGCCTTACGCCAGACAACTTCCTCTGTATAAAGCTTGCGACCGTCTTTTAGCAGTTTAGCCGCCTTGGCAGGGTCCGCTTTCTTGCCCTTGAACGCCCGTCTGGCCTTGGAGAATTTGCGTTTTATATGACTCGTGCCGGCAACACCTGACAGCGATTTTTCTACCATCTTGATCTGTTCCATCGCCTTTACCGCCGGCATACCTGCTATGGTCGATTCCAGGTCATCGACTTGTCGAGCTATATTTTCGAGTGCTGCAGCCTGGGCAATCAGCTGACGAAATTCAGCGATCTTCTCATAGGCGCCATCCACCGTCCGTCGATAGACGCGATGGGCCCGTTTTTCCGCTTTGGCCAGCTTTTGATAATGTTGATGTGCCTGATCCCATTCCTTTGGCAAACTATTGACGAGCACAAGCTTGTCAGCTTTCAGGATTTTGATATGTTGCTCCAGCTGACGCAACAAATCTGGTGGTGTCGTACCATCACGGGTGTAGCGGGTATGGGTTCTTTCAAGCTCACTCAGTTTTCGCTCAATTTTACGAATTTGCCGTTGCAGATTACGTACTTCGTGATGTATGGGTCGATATTTCGGTGCATATTCGGCTACAGCTGCCGCTGCCACACGTACTTCATTGACCCGGTCGAAGGTGCTCGAGGCATCCTTGAAACTCTTTTGCAGGCCTTTTCGCAATTTAGACGGCACAACACTCAAATCAGCCGTCTGTATTTTATTGATCGCGTCCTGTAGCTCACGCTGGTGGTCGTCATAATAGCTGAAAACCTGTGTTTCCAGACAATCCTGGATGCGTGGATTAATCGGTGGTGGCGCCACATCTGAAGTCAGATAAATACGATCCGGCAAATAGTTCACCAGTGTTGGGTACATACCGGCAATCGCAAGACCGGCCAGCTGCAGCAAAATAAAGCCCACAGCGCCACGATAGATCTGTGTTGTTTTCAGGGACGGCGGTGCCACACCGCGTAAATAAAAAAGTGCAAACCCGAATGGTGGGGTCAAAAATGAAGTCTGCATATTCATACCAACCATGACCCCAAACCAGATTGCAGTAACATTGGCCCCCGGATCAGTCAGCAGTATCGGCGCCACAATGGGCACAACAACAACTGATATTTCAATAAAATCAATAAAGAAACCAAGTACAAAAATAACCGCCATGACGACGATAAACTGACTCCAGAAACCACCCGGCAAACTGGTCAGATAATCTTTTACCAGCGTCTCGCCACCGAAGGCACGAAATGCTGCAGTCAGCATCGCCGCCCCGAGCAATATAATAAAGACCATTGAAGTGGTTTTGGCCGTTTCAACCATGACGGCGGACAAGGTGTTATCAATACGATAAACACGCAAGGTGCTCCATGCCAAACCGATCACCAGGCCGGCAACGGCAATGGCCGCCAAGACCACGCCGATGGCATCATGGGTCGTATTGATGCTCTTGACATTGACCTGGAAGAAATGCAGAACCAGCATAATAGCGAGCGTTGAAACAATCGAGAGAATAGCCGGGATATAGGTGCTGGGTTTGCCGGTTGCGAGACGATAACCACCCATGACCATGGCGCCCATGGCACCGATAGCGCCGGCCTGATTGACGGTGGCTACACCCATCAGTATCGAGCCCAGTACAACAAATATCAGCCCCAAAGGCGGAATAAGCGCAACCAGGACATCACGCAGAAAGCGTCGATCATACTTGCCTTCATACGGCACAGGTGGCGCGCTTTTTGGACTCAAAACAGCAGTCACCAGAATATAAATCATATACAGCACGACCAGTACCAGACCCGGCAGCAGGGCACCCATAAACATGTCACCTGCACTGGCTGAACTGACACTGAAGGATGCCGGCATGGAAAATTCACCAGTTGCCACCTTGTACATGGCTTTGCGTGCGGTATTGGCCTGATCTGAAGCACTGCCAAGCTGATCAGCCAGTATGATCAGCACGATCGAGGGCGGGATGATCTGTCCCAGGGTCCCTGAGGCGCAGATGGTTCCGGCTGCCAGTGAATTGGAATACTTGTGGCGCATCATCGCAGGCATGGAAATTAAACCCATGGCGATCACCGTAGCCCCGACAATACCGGTGGTGGCCGCCAGCAAGGCACCGACGAAAACTACGGAAATACCCAGACCGCCGGGAACCGGGCCGAATAACTGGGCCATGGCCACCAGTAAATCTTCGGCGATCTTCGATCGCTGAAGCATGATGCCCATAAAAATAAACAACGGTACCGCGATCAAAGTGTCGCGTTCGACATCCCAGTACAGACTGCGAAAATTGGTCACCCCCGCTGTCAGCCACTCTACCGGTCCTCCTTCAGAGAAGTAGGCACTGGGGTCACCGAACACCAGATAACCGAACAAGGATGCCAGCGCAATCGTCATGATCGCTGACCCCGGCAAAGAGAACGCGACCGGAAAACCAGAAGTCAGGGCAAAACCCATCAGCAATACCAGGACAACAAGAAAGAGAATTTCCATAAATCAGTCCTAAATCACTGAGGCTGCGTCGGGATCGATGATGATGTGTTCTGCTTCTTCGGGTTTTGCACCACCTGGCTCACCCCGTAAGTCGGCAGCGGCACTCAGGACATAACTGGCAAACTGAATCAGCATGGTTACCGCGTAGACGATCAGAAAAGCACCCATCAGATATTTAACATACATGCCATAACCACTTTGCGAAATTTCAAAACTGTAGAGTGGGCTATTGAGGCTGCTGCCACGAGTCCACATTCCCATAGCCAGAATGGTCCAGCACAGTGGCATCCCGAGCAATATTGAGCCGAGCAGATTAACCCAGGCCTTGCGCTGCAAACTAAAATTGGTATAAAAAACATCGACCCGTACGTGACCATCGGTAATCAGTGCATTGGCACTGGCAAACAGAAACAACGCAGCATACCAGAAACGCACCAGGTCACCCATAAAGACCTGTTCATAGGAGAAAACAAAACGGGAAATAACAATCTGAAACTCGGCCACCACCACCAGCAAAGCCAACCAGGTAAAGCCTAAGGATCTGGAAAACAAGGCAATAATGAATGCCAGACCGATCAATGGAAAGTGAATATAGGTACCACGATAGACGGCCCGACCAAGCTCAGAAGTGATTTTTTCGCCGACCCAGAATCCCAGAAAGTTTTCAACCCGCAGAAATGAAATAATGATATCGGCCAATCCAACCAGCAACACCGTCCAGAATGCCGCACGGATGATATAGGCGGAAAAAGCCGTCAAACGATCCGCATCAACACGCAACTGCAGATTTCGGGTCAACAATACATAGGTCAATATAATTCCGAAGACGACAATAAAAGCAATAAATTGCAACCAGCCCTGTGCCAGAGCGGCGCCTGTGAATGTGGTATCTCCTGATGTGAAACCAAACCAACCCTGATGGGCAAAAAAAGCCAGGACACCGGGCCAGTTCAACCACATGATTAGATAATCATTGGCCAGAAACAACAATACCAGTGCCACCACCGAATACGCGAAGACACGCACAGCGAGTGCAAGGGGCCCACAGGTGATCGATTCCCGGGTCAATCCATTCGCTACATTCATACAGTTCTAGCCCACTGGATTATGGTTTTCATTTTTCAGTCATCGGCTCAATAGGTCGGGCCAGTCCCTGCTGTCACTAGGAGGCTATAGCAGCAGAAAAATTCGCTGCCCACAGATTTTATAGCTCCTGGCACCGGGTTTATGACAAAGCGGAACCCGAAGGTTCCGCTTTCCACACCCATCAAAGGAACGTCAGTTTACCGATTCAAAGACCCAGCACACGGTTACGCTGTGCTACATAGGCCTGATCGGAGATCTTGGCCCAGCTACCCACTGCAGTTCGTGATTTCACAAAACTCTCGTGGATGCGCTTCGCCAGGTCACTGTGAGCAACAACACCAGCAAATACCTCATCAGCAGCTTTGCCGAAAGCATCATAGATGTCATCGTTAAACTCACGCAACTTGACACCCTGATCGTTAATCAATTTGGCCAGATATTCACCATTTTTAGCATTGTATTCTGCCATCATGATGTTGTCTTCAGCCAAAGCCGCTGCCTTGATGATCTCTTGATCTCCTTTTGACAAGCCATCCCAGAACTTTTTGTTGGTGCCAAGCGCCAGTGTAGAGCCCGGTTCATGCATGCCCGGGAAATAGTAATATTTTGCCGCTTCATAAAACTTCATGAAGGTATCATTCCATGGGCCCACCCACTCAGTGGCATCAATTGCACCGGATATCAGATTTTCATAGATCTGACTGCCGGGTAGCGATACCGGGGAAGCCCCCAGTTTGGCCATGACGTCGCCACCGAGGCCAGGAATACGCATCTTCAAGCCTTTCAGGTCATCAACGGAATTGATTTCCTTGCGAAACCAGCCACCCATCTGCACACCGGTGTTACCACAACGCATACATTTGAGACCGAAGCCACCAGCCAGTTCATCCCAGAGTTCCTGACCGCCACCCCATTCGATCCAGGCATTCTGCTCGGTATAGGTCAAACCGAAGGGAACAGCCGTGAAATAGGCCCAGCCTGGATGTTTGCCTTTCCAGTAATAATCGGCCGCATGGTACATCTGCGCATTACCGGATGCGACTTCGTCAAAAGAATCAAATGGTTTGACCCGTTCGCCACCAGCGAAATACTTGACCACAAAACGTCCTTCACTCATGACTGACAAACGCTTGGCAAAACGCTGCGCACCTGTACCCAAACCCGGGAAGTCACGTGGCCAGGTCGAAACCATCACGATCTCGATCTGCTTATTTGCCAATACGGCAGGTGCGGCAGTAATAGTTCCCGCTGCGGCTGCACCGACTGCGGTCTTTTTTATAAACTCACGTCTTTTCATACCTTCACTCCTCACTCATCTATATAACATTCCGGTCATCTTTAAATGTCCGGATCCGGTTTCTGTCACAATAACACGTCGGTAACTTACGTCGCGTCTGACAGGATGTCAAGTGACAAATCAATACTGCTGGTGCTCCCACTAACTCTGGATTTGCCAATTTTTTTTTCGCTCGATGGCCATAAATGTCCAACTGGCTCAAAAACAGCCGACAAATCCTGCGTTTCAAAATCATTGCGGGAACTCTTGCTAACCACATAATGGCACTACAGCGCCTTGTGACCAATATCACTGCGCCAGTATGCGCCGGGCCAATGAATTTTTTCAACCCCGGCATATACAAGTGAGCGTGCGGTTCTGACGTCTTCTGCCAGGGCCGTGACAGCAAGTACCCGGCCACCTGCTGTGATTGCACAGCCGTTCCGGAGTTGGGTGCCGGCATGAAAAACATGCAGATGATCCGAATCCAGACCATCGAGACCAGTAATTACATCGCCTTTTCGATACTCGCCCGGATAACCTTCTGCCGCCATCACCACCGCCAGTGCAGTCCGTTGATCCCAGTCAAGTTTTGCCAGATCCAGGCGTTGTTGCAAAGCCAGCTGACACAGTTCGACCAGATCGCCATCCAGGCGTAACAGGATCGGCTGGGTTTCCGGATCTCCGAGACGGCAGTTAAACTCCAGCACACCAATTCCACCTTCGGCAGAGATCATCAAACCCGCATATAAAAAACCGCAGTAGGGCAGGCCTTCGTCCGCCAGACCCTGAACTGCAGGTTGCATGACCTCATGCATAATTTTCTGGTGCAAGATAGCATCGACCAATGGCGCCGGTGAATAGGCGCCCATGCCGCCAGTGTTGGGCCCCAAATCTCCTTCATCGCGGGCCTTGTGATCCTGCGATGAGGCCATTGGCAAGATGTGTTTGCCATCGACCATACAAATAAAGCTGACTTCCTGCCCGGTCAGTTTGTCTTCGATCACAATTTGACTGCCAGCCACACCAAACTGGCCTTCACCGGGCATGGCTGTCGCTGCGGCAATAGCCTGGGTTGCCGATTCTGCGACCACAACACCTTTACCTGCCGCCAGGCCATCCGCCTTGATCACCAGCGGGCGATTACACTCAAGAATATAGTCCCTGGCCGCATTGAGTTCAGTAAACACCCGACTGGCTGCTGTTGGAATACCATGGCGTTGCATAAAATCCTTGGCAAATGACTTCGAGCCTTCCAGTTGTGCTCCGGCCCGGCCCGGCCCAAAACAGGGCAGGTGTTTTTCAGCAAACTGATCGACAATACCTTGAGTTAGGGGTTGTTCCGGGCCCACTATGGTCAAGCCGATTTGCCGGTTGACTGCAAAGGCAAGCAGAGCGGATATATCCGTCGCTTTAATATCAATATTTTTGACTTTTGGCTCTTTGGAGGTTCCCGCATTGCCCGGGGCGACATAGACACAACCAACAAGGTTTGACTGTGCGGCTTTCCAGGCCAGCGCATGCTCTCGGCCACCACCACCGACGATCAGAACATTCATCGACATCTTCTTTCGCACCCCATCTGGAGGAGTCAATCAGTGCCTGAAATGGCGCATTCCGGTATAGACCATGGCCATATCATGCTCATCGGCAGCCGCAATGACTTCGGCATCACGAATGGAGCCACCGGGTTGTATAATTGCAGAAATGCCCACTTCTGCTGCAGAATCAATGCCATCACAAAACGGAAAGAAGGCATCAGAAGCCATCACCGCGCCCTGCACCGGCAGACCGGCATGCTCGGCCTTGATCGCCGCAATCCGGGCAGAATTGACCCGGCTCATCTGGCCTGCCCCGACACCGATGGTCATATTGCCTGCGGCATAGACAATGGCATTTGATTTAACAAATTTTGCCACTTTCCAGCCAAACAGCAAATCTCGCATTTCCACAGCAGTCGGCTGTCGGCGGCTGACGACGGATAACTCCTGATACAACGCCAGATCGGCATCCTGAACCAGCATCCCTCCATTCACCCGTTTGTAGTCACAACGGGCAGACGGTTTGTCCCAATAACCACAGACCAGCAAACGGACCTGTTTCTTTTTCGACACAATATCAACCACCTCCGGAGCGATCGCGGGGGCAATGATGACTTCCACAAATTGACGTTCAACAATAGCGGCGGCAGTTTCAGCATCGAGTTTTTGATTGAATGCCACAATACCACCGAAAGAAGATTCCGGGTCGGTACTGAACGCTCGCTCATAGGCGTCCAGACATGTTTTTCCCATAGCCACACCACAGGGATTGGCATGTTTGACAATAACACAGGCCGGTCCTTCATCGAACTGCTTCACACATTCCAGGGCAGCATCCGTATCTCCGATATTATTATAGGACAGTGCCTTGCCCTGTATTTGTCTGGCCGTAGCAATACAGGCTTCATTGTGATTCTCGGCAATATAGAAGGCTGCACTCTGGTGCGGGTTTTCGCCATAACGCATGTCTTGCGCCTTTCTGAATTGCAGGTTCAGGGTTTGTGGCAAGCCGGCGGGTTCGCCATGGTCATTGAGTGCACCGAGATAGCCGGCAATCACACCATCATAACGAGCCGTATGCTCAAACACCCGCCTGGCCAGAGCAAAGCGGCGTTCAATTGAAAGCCGACCATCATTGGCCCGTAACTCCTGTGATACAGACGCATAATCCGCAGGATTGACGACCACAGCCACATCACGATAATTTTTTGCCGCTGAACGCAGCATGGCCGGGCCACCGATATCGATATTCTCGATCGCAGTGGCCAGAGCGCAGTCATCAGCAGCAACCGTGTTCTCAAAAGGATAAAGATTGACCACCACCATATCGATTGGCTCGATGCCATGTGCCGTCATCACGGCATCGTCCTGACCACGACGACCAAGCAGGCCACCATGAATCTTCGGGTGCAGGGTTTTGACCCGGCCATCCATCATTTCCGGAAATCCGGTGTATTCGGAAACCTCCAGAACCTCGATTCCAGCATCCTGCAGCGCCTTGGCGGTCCCTCCGGTTGACACAATACTGATCTGCATAGCCGCCAATTCGGCGGCGAACTCGACAATCCCCGATTTGTCGGAAACACTGATCAGGGCCCTTTTTACAGCACGATATTCTGTAGCCTGACTATTGTTCATAATCTATCCATTTGAGAGTTTTGCCTCTAAAGTGTGTTTTGATCCTTTGGGTATTGAATCCCGTATCGCTGCAGCTTTGTCCTTAGCGTATTCCGATTAATACCCAGCATTCGTGCCGCCAGACACTGATTGCCGTCAGCATTTTTCAATACTCGTTCCAGCAACGGTTTTTCCATTTCGGCCAATACCAGCTGATAGAGCCCCCTGGCCTCGGCACCGTCCAGATTTTCGAAATAATGTTCGACCGCCCTGGCCACACAGTCACGTAGTCTATGCTGTCGGGACAGGGAATCCGCAGCATTCATGCTGCTTTCAGCGCTGCATTCATTTGCAGACGTTCATAATATTCCCGCACAAACGCCTGTTGCCGGACAGCATCGGACAAACGAAAAACTTGTCGACGAAATTCTGTAGCAGCAGGCAGACCGTGGCAGTAGGCACCTAGATGACGACGTGCCACACGTACACCATGCTCCTGTCCATAATGGCTGTACATGGCCTGCAGGTGCTGCAATATCAATTGCTGCTGTTGGCAAAATGATGGCTCCTGCAGAGATGCCGCATTGGAAACAGCAGCCACAATGGATTGAAATATCCAGGGTTTGCCAAGGCTGGCGCGCCCGATCATAACCGCATCAGCGCCGGTCTCCCGAAGCACAGATAACGCCTGCGCCCCATTGCAGATATCGCCATTGGCAATGACCGGTATGTGCAAGACATCCTTGATCATCCGGATCGTCTGGTATTCGGCCCGGCCACGATAACCGCAAGCCCGGGTACGACCGTGCACGGCCAGACACTGTATACCGGCATCCTCAGCAATTTTAGCAATCTGTACCGCATTCCGATGGTCCGGATCCCAACCAGTACGAATTTTCAGCGTCACCGGCACCTCCACAGCAGCCACGACAGCTTCCAGTATCTGTGCCACACGCAATTCATCCTTCATCAGTGCAGAACCAGCCATTTTGTTACAGACTTTTTTGGCCGGACACCCCATATTGATATCAATGACCTGTGCACCCAGATCAACATTTAGTTGGGCGGCACGCGCCATCTGCTCTGGGTCAGTACCAGCGATCTGTACCACTCTGGGCTCGGGCTCATCAGCTGCTACCAGACGTCGACGGGTCTTTGTGGTGCCGTACAAGAG
Organism: uncultured Gammaproteobacteria bacterium; assembly: GCA_964614335.1. GTDB lineage: Bacteria > Pseudomonadota > Gammaproteobacteria > Arenicellales > DRJH01 > DRJH01. The sequence continues at coordinate 1,232 of CAZTLH010000032.1, read as the reverse complement.
GGCATTGGCAGACAACATTTCGGAGGGCGTCATGGCCGCCCCAAATGTTCGGCATAGCGCCCGAAAAGGCGCATCTGTAATTCCCGCCATGGGTGCAAGTACAACTCGATTTGCCAGTTGATAGGGACCTATCTTCATCAATATCAGGCTCATGAACAGAAAAATTTATGTGGACCCAATGATACCGCTGTCAGGCTCTCGCGGGAAGAGCAGAATATCACTGTCAGATGCTCCCACTAACACCGGATTCGCGAGCGTTTTCTCGCTCGATGGCCACCGGGACAACTCATTCTTGAATAGTAAAATCTCAAACGATTGATATTGTTATTCTGTGATTGTGTGCCGCGAAGCAACGCGTCACTCATAAGCAACCAATCCTTGTTATCGAATTTCTGGTAGAAACTGCTGTACGACATGAATGGCCGCTGTTCGCGGCCATCATCGATCTGACGACTTGCGGATTGGTTCGACAATGTTCAGCTCGAAACCCACGGCTGCCTTTCCGGGGCCAGCCAGATCCAGTACGATCTCCTTACTGCTATTTGCGGCAATTGACAATGGCTGGTCAGGAGATAAATACACCGATGGTGAAAATAGCCGACGCGAGACCACGACCCCGCGCGTATCTCTAAGACTCAATTGCAACATCGGTGCCGGCTGTGGAAAGTCTGCATGATTCTGCATAGTACTGATGATCCTCACTGCCTTTGGTTCAGCCGGATGACTGAGAATACGGGTATTAAATAATACCAACAAGGCCGGATTTGAGCGAACCGGTAATTGACAACCCATCACCCTGCATGCTCGATCCAGGAACGGTCTCAAACGTTGGTCCTGAGCCATCGAGGCGAAGAAAAAGTGATTAAATTGCCACAACAGCATACCTACAACGGCCAGCAATGCCAGCGACCAGAACCAAAATACACCTCGGGTATGATGTTGTACGACAGCAATCTGGATATCTGCATTCCGGGCCTGAAGATTACCGTAAAAAGCGGGCGCCGAAACAGGGACTACTGACAACCCATTCGGGCTTGACTGTGGAAACTGACCTGGTTTGTCAGTAATTTGATGTAGCGAGCCATGACCACGTTTCGAAGCCGTCAATACTTTTGAGTGTGACTGCCGTTTGAGATTTTGTAGAATTGACGGTTTTTTTTGGCCTTCAACCACGCCGGGTTCAGGTTCAGGTTCAGGTTCAGGTTCAGGTTCAGGTTCAGGTTCAGGTTCAG
>CAZTLH010000031.1:0-12552 GCA_964614335.1 uncultured Gammaproteobacteria bacterium | reverse complement strand
GAGGCTGATATTTACCGGTTTGGGGATCTGGCCTCAAGTAGCGGCGATCGATGCCGAGCCGATCCACAGTATTCATATCTCACGACGAGGTGGCTTTGGAATCTGCCGTATGGACAGTGACGGGATGGATGTTGAGGCCCTCGGCTATGTAGTTCCTACCCGGGTGCTTGGCAAGGTATTGCTGGAGCGCTTACAGCAGTCTCCAGGTGTGGAGTATTTGTCTCCGGCCCAAGCTGTAACGACGCAGGTATCTGCTGACAGGGTTGATGTCGGGGTTGAGACTGAACAAGGACAGATTAATTTGCAGGCTAGTTTGCTGGTGATCGCTGATGGTGGACGTTCGCCATTGCGTCAACAGCTCGGTTATAAAATACATACCCATCCTTATGAGGCTGGCGTATTACTGACTACAGTCAATACCCGACAGCCGCATGCGGGCAGGGCCTATGAACGATTCACCGAATATGGGCCACTGGCATTGTTGCCGATGAGCCAGAATCGTTATGCCGTAGTCTGGACTTTACCGCCAGATAAAATTGATCACTTGCGGGTCTGTCATGATCGTGAATTTCTGACCAGGCTACAGCATACTTTTGGCAACCGAGCCGGTATTTTCATGACACCAGGCCAACGTCAGTACTATCCGCTGGCCCGTAGTCGTGTTGAGCCGGTGTCGCAACGGCGTTCTGTGCTGCTGGGGAATGCGGCACACCTGGTCCATCCGGTTGCCGGGCAGGGCTTTAATCTGGGTCTGCGTGATGTCGCCCATCTGGCTGATGTGCTGCAGGCTGCAAATCAGCGCGGTGAGGACCTCGGCAGTGATTCGGTATTGCAGCAATACAGGGCTTTACGACGTGATGATTGCCGCAGGGTGCAAGGCTTTACACACGGTTTGATGACTATGTTTACACGACATTGGCCTGGTCTGTCATTGGCCAGACAATTGGGTTTGGTGGCGGTTGATGTTCTGCCCGTGGTGAAACGTTTATTGTTACAACGGACCATGGGCCTGTCTGATCCCCGTAGCCAGTTGAGTTTTGGTCTGCCCTTGACTGCGGCTACAGGTGGCAGCGATGGCTCCTAGTCAGCTGTCCGAGAACAGAGAGCCTACTGCGGATTATGACATCGTTGTTATTGGTGGTGGTATCGCCGGTGCGGCCATGGCCTGTGGTCTTGGCCGTCTACCCTGGCGGGTGGCCTGGCTGGAGGGCCAGACATTGCCCACTGTATTACCCGCTGCAGCACCTGCCGACTATGATTTACGGGTCAGCACGATTAATCTCGCAGTACAGAAAATGTTGCAATATCTGGGTGTTTGGGATGATCTTCTGGCCTACCGTTGCAGCCCCGTGCAGCAAATCGAGGTCTGTGACCAGGAAGGGCTTGCCCGGGTGTGTTTTTCCAGCAGGGAGATCGGCCAGGCACAATTGGCCTGGATTGTCGAGAACAGGGCATTAGTGGCGGTGTTGGCGGCAAAAGCGATAGGATTCGAGAATATTGATGTGTATGAGGGCGCGACCTTGCAGCAGTTGTATCAGGGCCGTGATAGTATTGAGATCCAGACCCATGATAAACAGCGGTTCCGGGCACGATTGCTGGTCGCTGCAGATGGTATGAACTCTGTGGTCCGGCAATGTGCCGGTATTTCCACTACCGGCAGCTCATATCGGCAGTCCGCCATTGTGGCAACTGTCGGCTGTGAGCGACCCCATCAATCGATTGCCTGGCAAAAGTTTCTGCACAGCGGTCCGTTGGCATTGTTGCCGCTGACTGATGGGCGTTTTTCGATCGTCTGGTCGGTTGATGATCCAGGAGCCGAGGCGTTGTTGACGCTGGATAAAGATCATTTTATTGATGCATTGTATGAGGCCACTGCTCATCGTTTTGGCAAGCTGGAGTTACTCAGTGAACGTCGTGGCTTCCCTTTGGTTCGGAGACAGGCCACGGTGTATTGCAAGGATCGTGTAGTCCTGGTTGGTGATGCGGCACATCGAACCCATCCACTGGCGGGTCTCGGGGCCAATATGGGTTTGCTGGATGTTGGCAGTCTGTTGCAATTGTTACAGCAGCAAGAACTGCAAGGTCGCGATGACCCTGCCGAGCCGCTGACCTTGCGGCGTTATCAACGCTGGCGATTGACCGAGAACAGTAATTTACTGTGGGCTATCGATTCCCTCAAGCTGTTGTTCGGGAGTCACTTTCCCGGTGTTGACTATTTGCGTAGTGCCGGGTTGCGGGGCTTTGGATGCTGTAAACCGGCTAAACTATATGCCTTGCGCCAGGCTACCGGACTCGCGGGTGAGTTGCCTCGTTTTGTCCGCGGTTGATGACTGAAAACCATACAGGAGCGAAAGAGAAATGACTGGACCCACAAATTTGAAAAATGCCGGTTTGCGTATTACACAACCACGTCTGAAAATAATGCAGATCCTGCAACAGAGTGCGGTACGACACCTGACTGCTGACGATGTTTATCAGCAATTGCAGTTGCTGGGGGAAGATATCGGGTTGGCGACGGTGTACCGGGTGTTGACCCAGTTTGAAACCGCAGGTTTGTTGGTGCGTCATAATTTCGAGGGTGGTCGAGCCATTTTTGAATGCAATGACAGTGGTCATCATGATCATTACTTTTGTGTGAAATGCGGGCGGGTTTTCGAATTTTGTGATGCCACCCTGGAGCGACGTCAGCAAAAAATTGCCGACACAGCAGGCTTTGCCATCGATGATCACGCCATGTATTTGTATGGAACCTGTAAAGGCATGGCCGAAGATGGTGTTTGTTCGGTCCCCGAAGATGACCCGTTTGAAGTTCAGGCAACGCCTGCCTCTACAGTTCACAGAACAGGACCACGCTAACTTGCTCTCCATCTGACTGGTACAACACAGTTTGTACTGGCTTGATGTTCCAAAATTGGCCTGTCCTGACGCCGAAGCAGCATCCTGTTTGGCCAGGACTCAGGCTTCTTTAAAGAAGATGGAGTAAATCTATTGTTTGCAGACATTACAGATAACCCGATGACGGACGCGGGTTGGTAATAGAATGGATCGATTAAATCGTGACTTTGCCAGGGCAGTGACGCATTTTCGTGCGCAACGGCTTCATCTGGCGGAAAAGATTTGTCGGCAAATCCTGAAAAAACACCCCAGGCATCAATCGGCGCTGAAGATGCGGAGTTTGATTGCCTTACAGCAGGGTGCATGGTTGAGAGCGCGACCCCTGCTTGAGCATTTGCTCAAGATCGATCCCGATCATGCTGCGACATTGTGTAATCTTGGCCTGGCCTGTCTGGAGCTTGGTGATATCGATAATGCCTTGCAGTATTGTCGGCGTGCTGTAACGCTTGCGCCACAGGATGCCGATGCCAATAACAATCTGGGTCGGGTCTACCAGTTGCAGGGAAAAATGGAACAGGCCCTGGACTGTTACACCATGGCATTGCAGGCATCACCGTGGAATCCGTATATGCAGGTCAATGCCGGAGCGGTTTGTCAGCATCTCGGTCAAACTGAAGAGACAGTGAAATACTATCATCAGGCTCTGCAGATTGATCCCGGCTTTGCGGATGCCCACAATAACCTGGGTGTGGTGTTACTCGATCAAGGCCGGTATCCGCAGGCACTGCAACATTTTGAACAGGCCCTGCAGCAGCGACAGAGTGCAGATTTGTATAATCATATCGGTTTGACCCACATGGCGATGGAGCAATTCGAGCTAGCCAGAATAGCTTTCGCCCGTGCTCTGAAGCTTGAGCCCGGGCATCAGGATGCCCTCTTTAACTGGGCCTGGTTTGAGGAATACCACAATAACCTCGAATTGGCGAACCAGGTATCAGGACGTTCCCGGGGAAAGGGTACCGGGCATGTCGGCCTGTTGGTGCTCAGGTCTGCATTGGCTCGAAGAAAACATGATTTTGCCGTGGCCTTGTCTGTGCTTGAGACGTTCGATGGTGGCGACCAGAATACAGAATCTGACAAGATTTTGTATTTGTTTGAAAAAGCGGCGGTGCTGGATGGCCTGGGTCGTTATACGGAAGCTTTTACAGCGTTTAAACAAGCCAATGAAACCAAGAATCGATGGTTAAAGGATGATTTTGATGAGGTAGCAGATACCCGGTTGTGTGACCGTCTGCAGGCAGTATTCTGCGCCGGCAATGAGCAAGACGGCTGGCAACAACTGGCAGCGTCGATGAGCGAGACGAAACCGCAGCCGCGACCATTATTTATTGTTGGTTTTCCACGCTCCGGCACCAGTTTGCTAGCCCAGGTGCTGGGTCGCCACAGTCGGATCCAGGTGGCAGGTGAAATGCCGGGGATCCTGGATTTGGCCGATGGCAGTGCAGCCAGGATTCTGCAGTCTGATCGACTGTACCCGGATTGTCTGCTGGATTCGTCACACCCGTTGACCACCGAAAACTTTCAACAACTGCGTGATTATTACTATAAAAGTTTGTGGCACGAGGCCCCGTCTTTGCAAAGTGCCGGAGCTGGGGATTGGCTGGTCGATAAAATGCCACATAATGCCATGCATCTTGGGCTGATCAGGCTGCTGTTTCCCGACTCACCGGTGATTCATATTTCACGTCACCCGCTGGATGCCTGTCTGTCGGCTTATTTTGCCAATTTTGAGCATCATCGATATACCGCAAATTTGCAGATAACCGCCCGTCATTATCAACGGATGATGGATTTGATCGGGTTTTATCGGCAGAATCTGCCGCTGAAGTTGTTGGAAATTCGTTATCAGGATCTGGTCACTGTGCCCCAGGATACGTTACAGCCGGTATTGGACTTTATCGGGTTACCCTGGGAGAATGACTGTCTGACACCAGAGCGTAGTACTGTTCATATCAAGACCCGCAGTTATGCTCAGGTCAGGGCAGCCATCCACACAGGATCGGTGAATCGTCACCGTCATTACCGTTTCGGGTTGGCCTCTGTATTGCCGTTCGTACGTCCTGCAATACAGCATTATGGTTATGAGGAAAGTTGAAGAATGACACGATTCCTGTTCTCGGATAGCCTCCTAGGCCAGCACGTCATTCCCGCGAATGCGGGAATCCACCCCTCGCACCAATTAATGGTTTCTTCGGTAATGTTCAATAGATATCAAGTTAATGGCGTAACCGACTGTGGTAAAATTTTCATCACCCAAGGATTTGTTTTTACGATCCGATCTTCTGGATTCCCGCCTTCGCGAGAATGACAGCCTCTTATCAAACAAATCTCTAACTGATCGTTAAACATGAATAATAGTTTTCTCTTTTTCAGCCTCCACCAAGGCCAAAAACATCTCTTGTTTGCTGCACAACAGCGCAGCGCCACCGGCGGTGTGGAGGCTCCTAGGAGGCTACAAAAAATACGGCTGTGGCTACAAAGATGAAAGACGGTATTTGTTGGTAGTTTTAGAACCTCACATATCGCCAGTTGGCACCATATCATAGGATAATATAATCAATCACTTACAATTATTTTTTTCAAAAAAGTCAGTGAATCTTCTGTTAGCGAGAGCTACTGGATATCAACGAATACCCCATATTCCTGGAGAATATAATCGATGAGAATTTCAAGCCGTTTACTGTCAAGCTATCCGTTATTTTTACGACCATTTTTCTGGAGTCAGAAAAAGCGTTACGGGATGGTCCTGGAGCCGGGTCTGTTGTGGGCCCGGGTGCCGAAGTTGTTTGCTGCGGTTGCCATATTGTACGGGGTGCTGGATCGACGAAAATCACCACTCGATCCGGTACTCCGTTCGCTGGTCACGGTGCGTGTTTCGCAGATCAACTGGTGTCGTTTCTGTGTTGATATCAATTCTTCCACATTGGCCCGTCGTGCCGGTTCCATGGACAAGGTTGAGGCACTGGATCGCTGGCAGCAAAGCAATCTCTATACAGAACCCGAGCGCAGTGCGCTGGCCTATACCGAAGCCATGACTTTTTCCGATCGTCAGGTCACGGACACCATAGTGGATCAGTTGAAGCAGTTTTTTAGTGATGATGCCATTGTCGAATTGACCGGATTGATTGCATTCCAGAATCTTTCCAGCAAATTTAACAGTGCACTCGATGTTCCACCCCAGGGGTTCTGCAAGATTCCAGACAAGGATGATGACCAGCAGCCTGTCCGGGAACAGTAAACGACCGGTTTGTTGCTCCTGCAAAACCGGCACTTCCGCCATTCATGGCGGTCGTAACGAGGGAAAGTGGGTGTGGTAGCGTCTCATGATTTGAGGCGAGTAGTGGCACAGGTGATGTGCTGTTCACGAGCCTAAGGATGGAATACGGGTTGAGTAACGAGAATCACGGGGGTGCTGGCCAAAGTTTGCTTATGCGGTGGGCTCTTGTTCCAGGACAGCCTCCTGGTCTGATCTAGCGACCGAGCTCCTTGATTTTGCGGCTCAGGGTGTTGCGGCCCCAGCCGAGTATTTTTGCCGCCTCCTGTCTGTGGCCGGCAGTGTGATGGAGGACTTCATCGATCAGCACGGCTTCAAATTCTCGCACTAGATTGGGCAAAATTGCCGTTTCCCCACTTCGCAGCAATTGTTGTACCTTGTTTTGCAGATCTTTATGCCAATTCGATGGTACGGTAGATGTACCCTGGGTGGCACGAATTTCTTCCGGCAAATCGGTTGATCTGATTTCTCTGGCCGGCGCCATCACGGTTAGCCAGCGGCAGGTATTTTCCAGTTCTCGTACATTGCCGGGCCAGGAGTAGTGACGCAGACAGTCCAGGGCTTTTTCATTGAGCCATTTTGGCTCCACGGCCAGCTCGGTCGCTGTGCGTTCGAGAAATGCACCACACAGGGCGGCGATGTCATCGGTGCGTTTTCGCAGGGGTGGCAGGTCGATACGAATTACATTCAGACGATGATAGAGGTCTTCGCGAAATTGTCCGTTTGCCACCTGTTGTTGCAGTTTGCGATTGGTGGCCGCGATGACACGCACATCGGCCCGGATCTGTTGGTGGCTGCCAACACGATAAAAGCTGTTGTCCGACAATACCCGTAACAATCGGGTCTGCAGACCGGCGGCCATTTCGCCAATTTCATCCAGAAACAGGGTGCCGCCGTGGGCTTGTTCAAAATGTCCTTTGCGTGAACCGGTGGCCCCGGTAAATGCCCCTCTTTCGTGGCCAAAAAGCTCTGATTCCATCAATTCAGCAGGAATGGCGGCAATATTGATGGCAACAAAGGGTTTGTTATTGCGTGGGCTGTGCTGATATAGCGCCCTAGCGACCAGTTCCTTGCCGGTACCGGATTCGCCACAGATCAAGGTGGTTATGCTGGAATGGGAGAGACGTCCGATGGCCCGAAAAACCTCCTGCATGGCCGGTGCTTCACCGATGATGGCCGGGTCAGAAACCGGTTTGCCAGCGGAGGCTGGCTGTTTTTCCGTGCGCTGAAGCTGCAGGGCGCGTTGGACCAGGTTGAGTGCAGTATTGATATCAAAAGGTTTTGGCAAGTACTCGAAGGCGCCACGGCCATAGGCGGCCACGGCACTGCCCAGATCGGTATGAGCGGTCATGATGATGACCGGAAGTTCTGTTGCCTGCTGGTGGATCGCTTCCAGGAGTTCCAGGCCATCGATACCGGGCATGCGAATATCGGTGACGATGACCGCCGGACGCTGTTGTTCCAGGGCCGCCAATGCCGGTTCACCGGACTCAAAACAACGAACATCCAGTCCGGCTTGTTTGAGGGTGCGTGCCAGAACCCAGCGTATGGATGCATCATCATCGACCACCCAGACCGTGTTATTGTGTATTGTCATGTGTGGGCCGTGCTCGCCTGTGATGCCATCGCGATGGGTAGATAAAGACTGAAGCAGGTACAGCCCGGTCGGCTGTTGTATTCAACCAGACCGTGATGCTGATGAATGATATCACGGGTGACGGCCAGACCCAGACCTGTGCCCTCGGCTTTGTCGGTAATCATGGGTTCGAAAATATTGTCTTTTACGGCCGCCGAAACGCCGGGTCCATTATCTTCGATATCGATACGTACGACCTGACGATGATAGAGATTGGCAATGGTGATATGGCGTTCGATCCGGGTTCGAAGACAAATTCTGCCCCTGTTGCCAATGGCCTCGGTTGCGTTGCGGAGGATGTTGAACAGGGCCTGGGTCAGTGTTTCCCTGTGACCCGCAATATCCGGTAGACTGGGGTCATAGTCGCGGTCAAAATCCAGACCTTCACGAACCTCGAGTTGTAGGACCTGTCGTACGTGCTCCAACAGAATGTGGATATTCAGCGCGGTGTACTGCAGCGGTTGATATGGCCCGGTCATACGGTCTACCAATTGACTCAAACGATCGGACTCATGGATCATGATTCGGGTGAATTCCCGTAATTCACCACGACCCAGTTCACGCTCCAGCAGTTGCGCAGCACCACGCAGACCACCCAGAGGATTCTTGATTTCGTGGGCAAGACCACGAATCATGCGTTTGCTGGATTGTTGCCGGGTCAGCAAACGGTTATCACGAGCCAGACGTAACAACCGATCAATTTGCACTAGCTCGACCACAAACGTCGGCGAATCAATGGTGTCCTCCTCCGGTGTCATGGTGCAATCAATGGTGATATGCTGGTTGGTCCAGGGCAGGGTGAGTCTGATCTCACGCGCGATATAGCGTTGTCCGGTCTGGTGTGCCTGTGTCAGAATAGTCGACAAGGGATTATCCGGTCCGCACAGCTGTCCCAGTGCCTCGCCGACTAAACGTTTGGCACTTTGCTGGAACAGGTTTTCGGCTGCCGGATTTGCCGTAAGGATGTGATCTTGATGGTCCAGTGTCAAAACGGCGGTACTCAGTGCCTGCAGGATATTGGATGCGGTTTCAGGCATGTGGCTGCCAAAAAATCCCGGTGGCAGGACTGCTGCAGGCCTGCCACCGGTTGTTGGTCACGTAGCGTTGAATCAGACGCTGTAATACATGTCAAATTCAACGGGATGGGTGCTCATTCGCAAGCGGGTTACCTCTTCCATCTTGAGCTCGATGTAGGCATCGATCATTGCATCACTCATGACTCCTCCAGCTTTCAGGAACTCACGATCAGCATCGAGTGCATCCAGTGCCATGTCCAGTGAGCTGCAGACTGTCGGCACGTTGAGCTCTTCCTCGGGGGGCAGATCGTATAGATCCTTGTCGAAGGAGTCACCCGGGTGAATGCGATTCATGATGCCATCCAGACCGGCCATGGCCAGGGCTACAAAGGTCAGATAGGGGTTGCCGGAGGCATCCGGGAAACGGCACTCGATCCGTCGTCCCTTGGGATTGGTGACATACGGGATACGCATCGAGGCGGAGCGGTTACGGGCGGAGTAAGCCAATAGCACCGGGGCTTCAAAACCGGGGACCAGTCGTTTGTAGCTGTTGGTGGTAGCATTGGTAAAGGCATTCAGGGCCCGCGCATGTTTGAAGATACCGCCGATGTAATACAGTGCAGTCTCGCTGAGTCCGCCATATTCATTGCCAGCGAAGATATTTTCGCCGTTCTTCATCATCGATTGATGGACATGCATACCACTGCCATTGTCACCAACCAGTGGCTTGGGCATAAAAGTGGCGGTGTAGCCCTGTTGGTGGGCCGTATTATGAACGACATATTTAAAGACCTGCACTTCATCGGCCTTTTTCAACAGGGTATTGAATTTGGTGCCGATTTCGCATTGTCCGCCGGTACCGACTTCATGGTGGTGAACTTCGACGTTTTGTCCCAGTTCATCCAGGGTCAGGCACATGGCCGAGCGCAAGTCCTGCAGCGAGTCAACGGGTGGCACAGGAAAATAACCCCCCTTTACACCGGGCCTGTGGCCGGTATTACGGTCTTCAAATTCCCGACCGCTGTTCCAGCTGCCTTCCGAGGAATCAACTTCGAAACTGGCATGATTGAGACCCGTGCTCCAACGTACGTCATCAAAGACAAAAAACTCGGCCTCCGGGCCAAAAAATATCTGGTCGGCGACACCGGTAGATTTTAGATAGGCTTCGGCACGTTTGGCGATCGAACGTGGGTCGCGGTCATAGCCCTGCATGGTGGAGGGCTCGATGATGTCACAGCGCAGGATTAGGGTAGCTTCCTGCATGAAGGGATCAAGCATGGCTGTTGCAGCATCAGGCAACAGGATCATGTCGGATTCATTGATGCTTTTCCAGCCGGCAATGGATGAGCCGTCAAACATCCGCCCCTCTTCAAAATCTGATTCTTCCATGGAGCCTGCGGGGAAGGAGACATGCTGCTCCTTGCCTTTGGTGTCGGTAAAACGAAAATCGACAAACTTGACATCGTTATCCTGGATCATTTTCAGTACGTCAGCGGACATATTCGGTGCTCTCCAATTGCTAGTGTTAAAGGTTATGGGATTGATTGCACAATTATAGTGCATAATAATACATGCCGTGTTACTAAAGCAACTATCGTGCCAGGCATGCTGGAGTTCGCACCTGTGCGATAATGGCGTGGTGAGAGAATGTTTCGGAATGAATGTGGAAGTAGCCAGTAAATTCCTGGCTGCTTGGAGTTATGGCCAGACTTTCGATATTATTATTTTTCTGAGGCAGCGGCAAATAGTCACGTGGATGGATGCTGAGTAGCCTCGTAAGCGCACCATTATGGTGCAATTATTCAAAATGGGTGTGTACTGCCTCAATATCGTGCAATCCGGCTACAGCTTGTGAGAACTGCTGCTGCAAACGACGGTGTGTATCGGTACCGTCCCGCACCGTCATCGGTAACAACAGGTCAATAACAATTTTTCCGGCCAGATAATGCAGCGTCAAACGCCGGAGCTGTTTGGCTTCCGGGATGCCTGAGAAGGCCTGTTGTAATTGTGACAGGAGTTCTCCACGTAGTGGCAGTCCGACGGCAGGAGAGAACACTTCGTCATTTTCCGGGTCAATGTGTACCAGGACATCGAGAATACCCGGATTTGCCCGCAATAACCGACTGCGTACCGTCTCGCTGATCAGGTGACCCTCTGAGACACTGATCATGCCATCGACCTGTAAATGGACATCGATCAGAATTTTTCCACCCATACGGCGGGTTCGTAATGAATGGACGCTGCGGGCACCGTCGACGTCATAAATAATCTCTTTCAGGCTGGAAATTTCCTCGGGGTCCAGACCGGTGTCGACCAGCTCCTTCATGGCATCCTGACCCAGCCGCCAACCGATGTTGATAATCATCATGGCTACGGCCAGGGCTGCGGCCGGGTCCAGCCACGGCCAACCGGCGAGACTGCCGGCGATACCGATCAGCACGAAAATGGATGAAATCGCGTCACTGCGGTGGTGCCAGGCGTTGGCCTTAAGAATTGTTGAATGGAGTCTGCGAGCTACCCGAATAGTATATTGATAGAGACTTTCCTTGACCAGGATTGCCGCCCCGGCACCAAGTAGTGTGTAGCTGGAAGGAGTGGTGAGTGTGTCCATTGCCAACAGACGCAGGATGGCACGATAACCGATGCCGCCGGCTACTGCGATCAGTATGACACCAAGAATGACGGTTGCCGCCGTCTCATAACGTGAGTGGCCATAGGGATGGTCATCATCGGCTTCCTGGGCGCCATGTTTCACAGCGAGCAAAACCAGCGCATCTGTAATCAGATCTGACAGGGTGTGCAGACCATCCGCAATCAGCGCCTGGGATTGGCCAAAAATACCCAGCGTGATCTGGATGGTGGTCAGGACAACATTAGCTGCGGCACCGATAAGGGTGACCTTATTGCTGGCTTTTTGGCGGTTATCTGTAGAATGTGAATGCATGACAACAAGTATACCGTCCGGTTGTGAAAACACATCCACTCATCTCACAGTTTTCGTTGTCAAAAGAATACATTTGTGGGGGAGGAATCTGCTACAGGAAAATCAATATAGGCGAGAAAAAAGATGTCAAAGCTGCTGATACATGAAAATAAATTACGATTGCAATGAGACGGAAAACGTAATTATCATAATTACTATAACGATATCAATCAGATAAAACCATGTTAAGATTGATTCCTAAACACACTGATATAGTAGGAAAATAATTGACATAGATCAAAAACTTTCCCTATAGTATAACTGCAGGTTTTCTTGGAAGTGATTTGTACGGGGTTACGGAAGAATTGGGGCTTGATTTGCGGATGGCGAGAATAAACTTGACCCATCTCATAGCGCGAGAGTGGGCGGTGTCAGTTCAATCTGGTCAGGAATTGCCCAGAAGATAAAATTGAGGAGGTTTTGAGAATGAGTGAAGAGATCAAACACTATACAGCACACTGGCATACCAGTCCCTATCCGATGATGGTGGGTTTCGGCTCTGCCTTCTTTCTACCCTGGGCCTTTATGTTCAACTATGTCTATGATAAAGGTCTGGTTGCGATCATCATGCTGGCCATTGGCTCATTACTGACGATCTTTGGTGGTCTGGGATGGGCCTCTCAGACCATCGGTGTGGTAAAGGATGAAAACTGGAGTCCACCAGCCATGCTGATGTTCATCGGTACCGAGATCATGACCGTTGGCGCTGTTCTGGCCGGTTACTGGGTGGCACGGCTGGGTGCTGTTG
>CAZTLH010000030.1:0-12576 GCA_964614335.1 uncultured Gammaproteobacteria bacterium | reverse complement strand
TCTTCTCCACTTAGAAAAATCAGCGTCTGTTCAATTTTACAGAAGAAAAGTTGCGCTGCCCAAAAGCAAAGTCGAATATATGCAAAGACCTTGGCTATAAAGCATCAGATCTCCTGCAAACAAACTGCATTATTTGGGTGGAAGGGCCATCAGATCGCATTTATATTAACAAGTGGATACAGGCTTGGGATAACAGCCTTCAGGAAGGGATTCACTACTCCATTATGTTTTTTGGAGGACGGTCTTTTAGTCATCTGACGGCAGAAGATGATTCGGACGAACTGGATGATTTTATCTCTATCCGAAAGCTGAACAGGCATGCCTGCATTGTTTTCGATAGCGATAAGGATAAACCAAGGGCATGGATCAATGCTACAAAACGACGTTTGAAAGAAGAGTTTAATAAAGGCCCCGGATTCGCTTGGATTACAAAAGGGAGGGAGATCGAAAACTATATTGATGCGAAAATCATCGAAGAGTGTGTAAAATCAGTTCACCCTTCGGCTGATCAGCTGTCACCCAAAGAGCAGTGGTCGAATTTATTAAAATACATTAACAGATCAAAAAAAGAAACTACTGCAAATAAAGTGAAGGTTGCACGATATTATGCTGAAAATTATGAAGCCGATTTTGATGTGTTGGATTTAAAGGAACAGATCAGGAAAGTCGTTCGTTTTATATATAGTGCTAACTTTGGTAACACTGGGTTCAATTAATCATGCGTCGCCGCTGCAAAATGATCATCGCGATTGACAACATTGTTGCGTACTGTCTAAACTTAACTAGTTTGTTAACCAGTAGGAGCCAATATGCCCCATAAATCGCACGAACAAGTATCAGCTTTTGATGCAAAGACACACCTGTCCGCCCTGATTCGGAAAGTGGAAGATGGACAAAGTTTCACAATTACCCGAAGGGGTACCCCCGTCGCACATCTGGAACCTGTACGCCAAAGGGGGGGGGGAACAACCGCATTGCTCTCCAGCTTTCGCGCTGTCAGGAAGAGAATAAAAGGCAAAGTGGACATTCAAGACTTGATTAATGAAGGCCGAAAATACTGATGCCGTGGGTGTTGGATTGCTCTATGGCTGCGGCGTTGGGTTTGCCTGACGAGGCTTCGGTTGTTGCCGATGCATTTTTATTACAGATGCCAAATGATGAAACATGGGTTCCTTCACTCTGGTGGCATGAGATCGGCAATGTACTTGTGTCGGCCAAACGAAGGCAGCGAATCAATGATAATGGCGCTTCAAGGCTGCTCCAATTATATGGCGAATTGCCAATCAGAACTGACAGCACAACGGGTTCCGGCATACTCGAGCGGGTTCATCGTTTATCTATAACTTACCAGCTTTCAGCCTATGATGCGGCGTATCTGGAACTGGCCGAGCGCAAACAGGCGGGCCTGGCTACGCTGGATGAAAGACTACTTCAGGCCGCCATCGCTTGCGGGGTTGAAATATTTCATTCCTGACGCTCCGTTTCTTCGAACATTTCATCATGCCAGTTAGTCTGGTTCTGGGGTACCGAGCTTCTGATCGGCTATGGCAACAACATGACAAGATTGAAGTTTTCCTCTGCCAACACCTGCCCTGTTGGATTTCGACTATTCCGTTACCCTGTATGACCTGACCAACACCTTTTTTGAAAGCACCGGACAGCAATTGTCGGCGGGCGAAGAAAGCCAATGATTACTGCAGGTAGAGAAGGATACAAAAAATGGTTTCCTCAGAGAAATAAATCGCTGAACATTCGGGACAATGCTTCACTTCAGTCAGATCTCGTTGCTCCGAAGTTTTGACAAATGACATTTCTCTGAATGTCATTTCTCTCAATTAACAGGCATCGTGTTATCGGTTACACTGCATACGATGGAGCCTGCCTCCCCGCTGTGTACCCGAGAATGCTATAAGACCTGCCTGCATGACAGTAACCCAGGAACAACCCCAATGGCTGAACAAATTATTCACTCTCAACTGCTGAGTACTCTAAAAAAGGTTGATCGCCCTGGCACGATTTGTTGTAGCGCAGATGTGCCAATTGTCATGCCCGGGCTGGAAGTTCCTGGGATCGGTATGGTGAGTTTGCCATTGCAGAAAACCCAGGCCCAACAACTTATCGAATGCTGCCGACAGGCCCCCTATGGCAAAGGTACGCAAACACTGGTCGATACTGATGTTCGTCGTGCCTGGGAGTTGGACCCGGAACAATTTCACCTCACCAATCCCAAATGGGATGATCTGGTGACCTCTTTAACCGACGACATAAAACAGCAATTGGGGCTGGAGAAGCACCAGCTCGTGGCACAGCTGTATAAACTACTGCTGTATGAACAAGACAGTTTCTTCCTGCCGCACCGTGATGGAGAGAAGCTCGATCGTATGGTGGCCACCCTGGTGATCGGCCTGCCATCCATACACGAAGGCGGCGAATTGATCGTATCCCATCACGGTCAACGGCACGAAATCAGGTTCAGTGGTGCGGCCTCCGGACTCGAAATAAGCTATGCCGCCTTTTATGCTGATTGCCAACATGAAGTTCGGCCCGTGCGCAGCGGGTTTCGCTTATGTCTGACATACAACGTCACATTGGCCAATAAACGACGCAAAAAAGGCCTTGGTGCGCCATCTTATAACACAGCAGTGAGCAAAATCAGTGAACAGCTGCGTCAGTGGCAAGCGAAACCCGAGGCAAAAAAGCTGGCCATAATCCTCGATCATCAGTACACCCAGGACGGCCTCAACATGGCTACCCTCAAAGGCGTCGACCAGTCACGGGCCGAAGTATTATTTGCCGCTGCAAAAAAAGCAGACTGCATCGCCCATCTGGCGCTGGTCACACTGTGGGAATCTGGTTCAGCGGTTGATGATTATGACTATTCCTATCACAGAGGACGCCAATACTATGGACCCGACGAGGATGAAAACGGTGACTACGAAATGGAGGAAATCTTTGAACACAACCTGAGCGCCGACCATTGGTCCGATCGGCGAGGCGTTCGTGTAAAGTTTGGGGAAATCCGTCTCGATGAAGACGAAATCGTCTCGCAGCCTGCCCTCGATGAAGGTGATCCGGATCAGGAAGAATTTGAAGGCTTTACCGGCAATGCCGGTATGACGCTGGAACGGTGGTATCACGGGGCTGGTATAATCATTTGGCCACGTCGACTGCACTTTTCTGTTCTTTGCAGCGCCGGCACGGCGGCGGCGATTGTCGGTTTGGAAAAAATGGTCAAACGACTCAGAAGAATGACAAAAGCACGGCGAGAACAACAGCTTCAGCAATGCCAACTGTTTGCGACTCAAATTATCCAATCCTGGCAATCTTCTATTGCCAGTGCAATAGGGAACCCCAAGGTCGAGTCACCGCGAAATATCTTTCCAGCTTTACTGGCAGAGCTGGATGCACCTTTGTTGATGCACCAATTTCTCACCCAGGCCATGCCTTTTGATGGTAGCGTGCAACTGGACAAATCCTTTATCAAACTGTGCTCACAACATGGTTGGTTGTGCTTTGAAGAGGATCTCATGGCAGTGATAAAGAACAGTGTGCCACAAACTATTCTCCGCAACGCCGGGCTGTTACAACTGCTCTGTAATAACTGCGGTCACGATACTGATCGTCTAGCACTTTGTACCCGGTTGTCTGAACGAATGGTGACGGTACTGCAGGCATTTGACAGCAGACCACAACAGCCTGGATACTACCGGCAAAGCCGAGAGCCAGACCGTTCCGAGTTATTATCACGACTGATTGATGCTATGCTGGAGATCCGGGCAATTACACCCCTTCAGCATTTGATTGATCACAGCCTGACCTGCTCGAACAGCTATGATCTGACAGAAGCTCATATTGCGGCAATAATGAGGCTTGAATCTCTTTTAGTCCGCCTACCAACCACCAACCCGGCTATAGAAAATTGGCTGAATACGTGCCAAAAGCAGCTGGAAATGAGTACCGCAGAAGCTCCACGGAAACCAGCAGACTATCGACGCAATGGAAAGCTATCCTGCCACTGTGCGGATTGCAACATTCTGGGCAAGTTTCTGTTAGATCCTGAACGACAACAAGCTCGATTTGCGCTGGCTCAGGCACGCCGTCGGCACTTGCATCAAATTATCGAAAAAAACCACTGTGACCTGACACATGTGACCGAACGTAAAGGCCGACCCTACACCCTGGTCTGCACCAAAACAATAGCCTCATACGACAACAAACGACAACTTTATGAACGGGATTTGCAGCACCTATCCTGGCTCATTGAATTAAAGAGAAAAATGCCACAGTAACAGTTTCCACTGGGAATTCGATAACCAGGAGCCTCTCCGAGAACCCTTGGTCATCGGGTGCACCAGCTATCGAGTGACGAAGTTTGAAAGTTTCCGGGCAATGTATTACTGTCTCGCATGATTCTTGGAAAAGTTGATAGAACATCAGTGCACGAACAGAGAGAACAAACACAATGAGCCAGATTACCTGTCACGTACTCGACACCAGTCGTGGCTGCCCGGCCGCCGATCTGAAGATCGGGCTATTTCAACAAACCCCGGATGGTCAGTGGCTCCTCCTGGGCCAGTGTCGAACCAACGGCGATGGCCGGATCAGTAACTTGCTGGATGAGGGAGATGTCCTGGCGGCAGGCTGTTACCGGGTCTGTTTTGAAACCCGTGATTATTTGCGAACACATGATCTACCAGTATTTTACCCCTATGTAGATGTGGTGTTCGAAATCAACGCTGATGGCCAACATTATCATATCCCACTGCTGTTAAGTCCCTATGGCTACTCCACTTACCGGGGCAGTTGAGTGCGGAAACTGCAGGCCAAACCCCTCACTGCACGGGCCTTCAACCCCTTTGGTGAAGTCATCGAAATCGACGATGCCGTCACTCATTACCCGATCAATCGGGACTTTACCGAACGTTATCATGACCTGGCTACGCTAGATCTTACCCTTGAAAAGGGTCGGCCGATCGTCAATCTGTTTCGTGTCACCCCACTCCCACAACCATTCTCCATCACCATGATGGAAAGGCACCCGCTGTCCAGCCAGACCTTTATGCCATTGGGCCACGAGCCATACCTGGTGGTGGTTGCACCTGCTGGAGAATTTTCAATCGATCAACTACATGCGTTCATCGCAAACTGCGATCAGGGTGTGAATTATCGGCGTGGAACCTGGCACCATTTCTGCCTGGCTTTGAATACGATTAGCGATTTTCTGGTCATCGATCGTGGTGGGGAAGGCGAAAACTGCGATGAGGTCGACCTGTCTGGACAACAGATTATTGCCACATGGCCTGATTCAACCGATGAATAGGAGCCTGTCGAAGAATAGAGAAATTAGTGCGGCCTTTCGCGGCAGATTTCTGCATTTTCTCGATGACCCGGTACTGCAGGGTGATCACGCCTGGCGTTACCATGAAGACGGCATACTGCTGGTTGAAAATGGCCATGTCGCCGCCTTCGGTCCGGCTTGCGATGTCCTGCCACGGGTCCCAAAAAGTCTGACCATCCACCATCAGCCGCAGCATCTTTTTCTGCCTGGCTTTATCGACACCCATGTCCATTACCCACAAACCGAAATGATTGCCGCCTTTGGCAATCAATTGCTGGAGTGGTTACACGATTACACCTATCCGGTCGAAGCAAAATTTGCCGACCCGGTCTATGCGGAACAAATTGCCAGACGTTTTCTGACAGAATTGCTGCGCAATGGCACTACCACGGCCATGGTCTTCTGTAGCTCACACAAAGAATCCGTCGATGCTTTCTTTACTGCGGCCAGCGAACGTAATGTCCGGATGATCGCCGGTAAAGTCATGATGGATCGAAATGCACCAGCGGAGCTGCTGGACACCGCCGAACAAAGCTATATCGACAGTAAAGAGTTGATCCAGCGCTGGCACCGACAGGGGCGGTTCCATTATGCAATAACCCCACGTTTTGCGCCGACATCAAGCCCACAGCAACTGGCCCTGGCTGGAAAGTTATTATACGAATTCCCCGATCTCTATCTACAAACTCACCTCTCGGAAAACTCCGGTGAAATCAACTGGGTGAAGAAATTATATCCCGAACAACGCAGTTATCTCGATGTCTATCACCACTATGGGCTCCTCGGCCCACGTAGCGTTTTCGCCCATGGCATTCACCTCGATACGGCTGACTATACACAACTGGCAAAAGAGCATGCTGTGCTGGCACATTGCCCCAGTTCGAACCTGTTCCTGGGCTCCGGTCTGTTTGATTTACCCACAACCCTGAAACATGGCATCCGGATCGGGCTCGGTACAGATATTGGAGCTGGCACCAGTTTTTCGCTACTTCAGACCATGGCAGAAGCCTACAAGGTTCAACAGCTACGCGGCTATAGTCTGGATCCATTCCATGCCTTCTATCTCGCAACACTGGGTGGGGCAAAATCCCTAAGCCTGGATCATAAAATCGGCAATTTTGAGATCGGCAAAGAAGCCGATTTTATTGAAATCAATCCCCATGCTACCCCGTTTTTACAATTTCGCAATGAACACTGTAATAATTTATCGGCAACGCTATTTGCACTGACTATACTGGGCGATGATCGCTGCATAGCAGCAACCTATCTGCTCGGCAAGCCCCAACATTATCCGGATTAACGTATGGAAACCTATATTCTCGACTGGCTCAATTTACTCTTGCGCTTTTTGCATGTCATCACCGCAATCGCCTGGATTGGTGCTTCTTTCTATTTTATCTGGCTGGACCATTCCCTGCAGACACCACCCCAGTGGAAACAGAAAAAAGGCATATCCGGGGATCTTTGGGCCATTCATGGTGGCGGATTTTATGAAATCGCCAAATACGGCAATGCCCCGGCTCAGTTGCCAACCACACTGCACTGGTTTAAGTGGGAAGCCTATGCCACCTGGATCACCGGCTTCACACTATTGAGTCTGATCTACTATGTCGGTGCCGACACCTACCTCATCGACCCGGGCAAAGCCGACCTGAGTCCGTGGCAGGCGATTGCCATCGGGGTTGCCGTGCTGGTCGTGGGCTGGTTCATCTATGATGCCGCCAGCCGCAGCAAGCTGGCACAGCATGGCCTGTTGTTTGGTCTGTTCATTCTGCTGGTCATCGCAATCACCGCCTGGGGCCTCAGCCATCTATTTACCGATCGGGCGGTCTATATCCACATTGGCGCCCTGATCGGTACTGCCATGGCAGCCAATGTGCTGTTCACCATCATACCGGCACAACGGGAACTGGTGCGGGCCATGGAAGCAGGGGATGTACCCGATCCGATTTGGGGGATACGGGCCAAGCTGCGATCCACACACAATAACTACGCAACGCTGCCGGTGATCTTCATCATGACCAGCAACCACTATCCCATGACCTATAGCCACCCCTATGGCTGGCTGGTGCTGGTCGCCCTGGTCGCTATCGGCGCCTGGGCCCGGCATTTCTTTAACCTTCGTCACCGGGGGATCACCCAACCGGTCATATTGGTCAGCGCACTGGTTGCATTCGCACTGCTCGCCTGGTTGATCATGCCACCACGAATCAGTAACACGGCTCATGTCAACTTCAGTCAGATCCAGGGAATTGTCCAGCAACGTTGCAGCTCCTGTCACAGTCACAAGCCAACCGACAAACAATTCACTGCGCCACCGGCTGGTGTCACATTCGACACCGCCAGTGAGATACAGCGCTGGGCACCACAGATCCTGCAACGCGCAGTCCAGACCAAAGATATGCCATTTATGAACCGAACCGGGATTACGGATCAGGAACGTACTAAACTTGGTGCCTGGATCCAGGCGGGCGCCAAAAGCAAGTAATCGAATCCTCTGTCGTGAGGCGTAGACGTATATCGACCTCTCACACTCAAAAACACACCAATTCAGAGTGATATTTCTTTTACGGTGCGTTGTTGTCAGACCTTGATAGAGACGACTATACCTGTGGTCTTGCATCCAGGAGCCTGTCCGAGAATAGAAAGCCTGCTGCACAAAAGCGATCTTTGGTCCGATTTTCCCTCTGATCCCGACACAAAATTCCACACACTGAAGTGGAGTACACTCAAGGACGAAAGGTATACTATCGATACTTCCTGCACACTTTTGACACCATCGGGTATCCGAGCTGGCTACAAAACAAAGAATTCTGTTGATCACCTCCTGTTACCCACGATCTGATCTGGACAACAGCGGGATTTTCCTGCGTTATCTGGCGCGCAGTCTTGCCAAACAGGAGCTCGCCGAACAGGGGCTAGATATTCACATTCTTGCCCCTGCCGATGCAGTGGCAAGACCCCCTGTAATGGATCAAGGGGTAACCGTGCACCAATTTCGTTATTTACCACATCGAATGCAACGGCTGGCCTATGGCTCAGGGATTTTACCCAATCTACAACGTAACAAGTGGCTGGCCTTGCAAATCCCTTTCTTCATACTCGGACAATTCATCGCCCTGCTCTACCATTGTCGAAAACTACAACCGGATATCCTGCATGCGCACTGGATCCTTCCCCAAGGTTTTCTGGCAATTCTCGCCGGAAAAATATTTTCCATTCCGGTGATCACGACGGCCCATGGTGGCGATGCTTTTGCCTTGCGAGGGGGGTTCAATGGTCGGCTGAAACGCTGGGTTATTCACCATTCAGTCTGCTGGACCGCCAATAGCCGCTCTACCGCAGATGCTGTCGACTCGTTGGTCACCCCACCGGTTATCATTCCCATGGGTGTCGATACGACAGTGTTCCATCCTGGGGTGGATGATGTCGAATCCATGCAACCAGTGAATGGTACTCAAATCATACTTTTTGTCGGCCGTCTGGTTGAAAAAAAAGGCGTGCACTACCTCCTCGAAGCCTTCGCCCGTCTATCCGCAAAACGTCAATCGACAACACGACTATATATTGCAGGCGATGGACTTCTAAAAGAAGGCTTGATTGCGCAAACACACATTCTGGGCATTGACCAACAAGTCGAATTCCTGGGAGATATCCCAAATCGTCAATTGCCGGCTTTATATTGTGCCGCTGATCTCTTTGTCGCCCCCTCGATCAAGGATGAGCAAGGTGATACGGAAGGACTCGGTGTCATGCTGCTGGAGGCCATGGCCTGCGGTACGGCAGTCATTGCCAGTACGATCGGTGGTATTACTGAAGTCGTCCAGCACAAAAAAACCGGGCTACTTGTCCCGCCTGCAAATATCGCGGCATTAAGTACTACCATGGAGCAAATGCTAGCAAATAAAGACATGTGCCACGATCTAAAACATTGCGCTTTACAGTTGATACATCAGCATTATGAATGGCGAAAAATCAGTGTTGAGTTTTCGTCTTTATACAACAAATTAACAGAAAAGTCATGACTGGCATATATAGTCCGGTCCCGGATGGCAGTGGGGCATGTATTATCCACAGGGCACTCTGTCGATATATACAAGACTATAGAATCAAACCATTTAATCCAAAACTTGCTCTATTCCCGATATTATTACAACATCTGTCTCAGAACTGCAGAATCCTGCATACACTGCCCGAATGTGGAGACTCACTATTTCAACGAGCAGAACATATTGTTGTAACACTTCATAACTTTTACATCGACGATGAGTACATCACCACAGCCAGTCAAGCCCGGAAAATTTATTACCGATCTATATTACGACCGTTGGTAACTCGGTCACTTCGACATGCAGATAAAATTGTTGCTGTCAGTGACTATACGGCAACATTGACCCGAAATTTCTTCCCGGATCGTGAAGTCATAATTATAAAGAATGGCGTCGATGAAAGAATATTTTATCCACCAAAAGAACGCGAAAACCATCGCACCAGAATTCTTTTTTCTGGCAACCCTAGTCAACGCAAAGGGAGAAAGATACTTTTACAACTAGCTGATGAATTGCCCGTAGGAACGGAATTAATAGTGACTACCGGCCTGCGCAACAATGGAGGCATCAAACACCGAAATATCCATTTGATCGACCGGATCGATCACGAACAGATGGCAGATCTCTACCGCTCAGTCGATATCCTTCTATTACCCAGCTACCGGGAGGGTCTCAGTCTCGCAGTACTCGAAGCCATGGCATCTGGTCTTCCTGTGGTTGTTTTTGATACCTCATCCATGGCTGAAATCATCGATGACCAAAAAGGTGGATATCTCTGCCCTGTAAATGACTTGCAAGGAATGATCACTGCCCTGAAAAGATTGGTCGCAAACAAAGAGTTGCGAATCGATCAGGGTTACTACAATCGTGAGCGTATAACAGCACAATTTACCGAGCGACGAATGATCAATGAGTATAATCAAATATTCGACAGCCTGAGCTCTCGATAGTCGATACAGAATCAAACAATGTCGATTTATCTTCCATAGCAAGGCTAATCTAGAAAGCGGTAATAGATATGCAGAAACCAGAACGTCAAATCCATCAGCAGGAATATCGACGAATACCCCATGTTGCGGTATTGATGTCTACCTGGAATGGAGAAACATACTTATCTGCACAAATAGATAGTATTTGCTCACAAAAAGATGTGGATATCACCATTTTCATTAGAGATGATGGCTCCAGTGATGCTACCCTACAAATTATTAGCAATCACACATGCTCCAGACATATAAAGCTGCTGAATGGCAGCGCACATCTAGGTCCAGCCCGTAGTTACCTGGAAATCATTCGAAGCATCCCTGATGATTATGATTACTATGCCTTTTCTGATCAGGATGATATCTGGCTTCCTGAAAAATTATCCTCGGCTTGCACACGTTTGGAATGCCACCAAAAAGCGGCTCTATACTGCTCTGCATTGACACTGGTTGATGAGAGCTTAAAGATTATTGGCAAACACGAATTACATGTAAACACCAGTAAAATACGCGAAGTTTTTTTTCAGAATTATGCAACAGGAAACACCGTTGTCCTAAATGCAGATGCCGTAATTCTACTGAAAAAACACTCAAGTCCAAGCTATGTCTATATGCATGACTGGTGGATATTAACCTTGTTACTTATTTCAGGAGCTACGATCGTCTATGACACACATAGTTATATACTATATCGACAACACACTCACAATGCCATTGGTATGAAAGGAGTAAGACTCACTTTGCTGGAATGGATATTAGAGATTAAATCAGGATCACATACAAAAGCAGCTTTAAAACAACTTGCTTCTGTTCTGGATGAAGATATTACATGGAAAGATACTGTATTTGTTGAATCCGCACTAACACTAGTTCATAAAAGTGATTCCTGGATTTCCAGAATTCATAATATATCGGCAGGATATTTCAAAACAAGAACAATAAGTAGATATATATTATACTCACTTTCGTATGTTGTACATGTATATAAATTAGTTTAATATAATGCTTTCCATATTTTCAATAGATTTACACCATTTGAATGATTGTGCTGTCTTTAATCCATTTTCTCTTAATTTATATCGTATTTCTTTATCCAAAATAAGTTTTTTTAAGCCGCCTGCTATTGAAGCAGTATTTCGAGGAATAACATAGATAACATTAATATTATCTACAGCATAATCTTCTGTTCCTGGCTCAGTCGTAATAACAGGTAGGCCACATGCCATAGCCTCAATTGGGAATAACGGAAAGCTTTCATACCAGGATGCACTTAATAATATATCATTTTCCTGGTACACTTGCCGCAATTGATCCGGTTTAAGATATCCCAGATTATTATAGGGAGCAATATTATTATTGGCTGAAAGTAGTGCTGCACCATATACATTCCAGTTGATCCTCCAGTCAGGCAATTGTTCCCGAATAATTCTTACGGCAATTGCCATATCCTTAAAACCTTTCCATACAGCATTTCGTCCGCCATAGCTAATAATACTTATTTCCTTTTCTTTATTACGTACTTCATAATCAGATCCTGGTACTTGCGGGTAATATTTATCCAAATCTACCGCATTAATACACTGATGAACCGTCCCTTCTTCTTGTTTAGATAACAAATCATGGGTAATAATCTTGTTCCTCAACCAACTTGAGTTTGTAATCTTTGTGAGGGGAAGGCTATAAGTCCCCTTGGCCATGATATACTGAACACTTCCGGGAGCATAGAACAAAGGTTCGTAATGCTGCATGAAGTAATACTTTTTACCCGTACCATATTGATTAACTAGATACGCTGTTTCCCAGTAAGTCGCCAAACTAACATCTGCATCCGGAATCTGACCATCTGATAATTCATAGATAGTTGCGAATCGTCTGATCGGAGATTTCGCTCTAAACGTAATATAGTCTATATAATATATTATGTTTTGCAGATAATCTGTCAAATTACTACATTTCTGTTTCATCCATTTAATATTGTAGAATTCTCCACTATACTCTATCCAATCGGGTTTTCTACTCCAAGGGTAAGCAACCAACGTTACCTCATGGCCACACTCTAGCAACCCTTGTGCATATTTAAAAATACAATACATACCACCAGCAACGGTATTGTTATATATCCCAGGTACAAAGATGTTAATTCTCATAGAGTTAAAACCTTGATTCAAACTTGAATATTCTATTTCTGCAGTCTTGCTACAACGCT